>CAMPAR010000017.1 GCA_946632055.1 uncultured Lachnospiraceae bacterium | reverse complement strand
CGGCCGTCGTTGTTGTCTGCTTCCGGGAAGACCTCCAAAGGATTCACATAGAAGAAGCTCTTGCCGTCAAGCGCCATGCCGGACAGGATGCCGTTATAGAGACATTTCTCCATGATGTCCGCGTATTCCGCCTTCGGCTCCATCTCGAGCATCCGCCGCGCAAAGAACACGAGCCCGATCGCCGCGCAGGACTCCGCATAGGCCGTGTCGTTCGGAAGGTCAAAGGGGAAGCTGAAGGCTTCGCCGATATGCGTCGCCCCGATCGAGCCCGTGATATACATCTTCTCATGCACCACGCTGTGCCAGAGCGCCTCGCAGGCCTTCTTCAGGGAAGGATCCTTCGTGATCCTTGCAATATCCGCCATGCCGGAGTACAGATACACGGCACGGACCGAATGCCCGAGGGCTTCCTTCTGTTCCCGCACCGGCAGATGCGCCTGGAAGTACGCGTAGGGCAGATCGCTGTTCTCATAGTGATGCGGGCGGTTTCCATGGCCCTCGATATCAAAATAATGCGGCTGTTGACCGCGCTCGTCGATAAAGTACTCGGAAAGCGCCAAAAAGCGCGTTTCCCCGGTCACTTCATAGAGGCGCACCAGTGCCAGCTCCGCGACCTCATGCCCCGGATAACCGCGTTTTTTGCCCTCCTCGCGGCCGATTTTCGACTGGATATAGTCGGCAAAGCGTCCGGCGATGTCGACAAGCGATTTCTTCCCCGTCGCTTCGTAGTACGCGACCGCGGCTTCCACAAGATGACCGAAGCAGTACAGCTCATGATTGTCCCTAAGATTCGTGAATTCCCGGTCCCGGCCGTTCAGAATGTAATAGGTGTCGAGATATCCGTCGGCGGCCTGCGCGCGGGACACGAGCTCAATCGCTTCGTCCGCCGTCTTCTCAAGCTCGGCGTCCGGGTGCTGCGTCAGGGAGTACGCGACGGCCTCCACCCACTTGTAGAAGTCCGAGTCCTGAAAGACGAAGCCGTAAAAGCGATCGTCCTCCGGGTGCTCCGCGTCTTCCGGAAGCACCTCAAATCCGCGCTCCGTAAATACCGGATCCTGAAAGCTGCTGTCGGATTCCTTCTTCGCGCGAAGCTTTGCCGCCGCCCGGAAATTGTGCATGGCGTAGCTCTTCGCCGCACCGGGGATCCGGTCGTTCAGGGCTTCCCACTGATAGGGAATGACTTCTTTTCTTACGAGTTCAATTTCATGCGCCCAGAATTCATCGGTGACCTTCAGCTTTTTAAGATCCGCCGGGCGGTTTTCGGTATTCTGACTCATCTGACTGTTTCCTCTTTTCTGTCATCATTGAAAATGGTATGCGAAGCGCGCCTGAAGCACGGCTCCTTATACTGCCTCGTAAATCCTCACGCCGTGTGCGGGAATTCCGACGGACAGGACGCCGTCCGTAAAGCAGGAGGATTCTCCGCCCCAGAGCTCCGCGAGCGTTTCATCGCCCGTAAGCCGCTCCGAAATTTCCTCCGCCGTCACGCTGACGATAAGCTCCTCGTCCGATAAATTAAAGAGGCCGATCCGGACCGCGCCGCTCTTATAGTCCTCATTCTTCCAGACTGCGAAATCCTCATCCCGCTCGATCTGTTCGCCGCGGGCCGTTTCCTTCAGACAGGAAAGGAGCCGTTCGTTTGTGAGAAGCTTCAGCGTCCAGTCATCGAGCATCGAAAGCTCCGCGCCGATCATGAGGGGCGAACGGAACAGGCACCAGAGGGACAGCATGGTCTTCTGCTCCTCCTCGGTAAACAGCGTCGTTCGTTCGTTTCCGAAGACCTTGCCGACCTTTCCCACGGGAAGCATATCGCAGTCCGGGAAGCAGCCAGGCCTCACGTGATCCTGCCACATTTCGCAGCGCCAGAACATCGGCTTCAGGAGCTTCCAGTCATCCCAGAAATCATCGGTAATCCGCCACATATTGGCGTTCTTGCGGTAAAACCAGGCGCGGTCGATATGCGCCGGTCCGGGAGAAAGCGAAAGCACGATGTTCCGCCCGCAGCAATCGATCGCCTTCCTCAGCATCTCCGTCTCATACCATCCGGTAAAGCGCTCGTCATAGAGAGGACTGTGGCAGATATCGTCGCATTTGATGAAATCCACGCCCCAGGACGCATACAACGCTGCGATCGAATCATAATAGGCCTGTCCTTCCGGCGTGTTCTTTACGCCGTACATGTCCGGATTCCAGGGGCAGATCGACGAAGGATCCGCCACAAGATCCGCCGTGAGCGAGGAGCCTGCGACCTTCAGATGCTTCTGGGCCGCCAGACGCGGAATGCCGCGCATAATGTGAATGCCGAACTTCAGGCCGAGACTGTGGATATAATCGGCAAGCGGCTTGAATCCCGCGCCGTTCGCGGCCGACGGAAAGCGCACCGGGTCCGGCAGCAGGCGGCCGTATTCGTCAATTGCCTGCTCGTCAAAGGGCGTGTACTGGATCTCGGGGCGCAGCACGCCGGCGTGGCGCACATACCAGGAAATATCGACCACGACGTATTCATAGCCGTACTTCTGCAGCTTTTCGTGCATGACCTCGGCGTTCCTTCGTACATCCTCTTCCGTCACGGCCGTATCATAATAATCATAGCTGTTCCAGCCCATCGGCGGAGTCAGGGCAAAACGATCCTTCTTCATCAGATTTCTCCTTTCAGGTAAGCCTGTCTGCCGTCTCTTAGGAAAACGGGCAGGGTCTCAATCGGCGCGTCGACCCGTACGGTCTGACCGCCCTCATAGACCGGGTTCTCCGTTCCGGACGCGAGTGTCCAGCGCGCGCCTTCCGGAAGGTACACCTCCCGCGAGAATTCGTGCTCATGGCAGATCGGCGCGACCAGAATATCCGGGCCGAACATGAATTCATCCCTCAGGTTCCAGGCTGCCGGGTCCTCCGGGAATTCATAGAAGACCGCCCGCATCACGGGATCTCCCTTTTCATGGGCTTCCTGCATGAGGAAGCGCGTATAGTCCCGCATTCTTTCGCGGATGCGGATAAACTTCGTCATAATCGCTTCGTTTTCGGGGCCGTAGCTCCAGATTTCGTTGTCCGCGCCGCTGTGCTCGCGTTCCTCTCCTGCCGCATTGATCACCGGGGTGAAGGGCTTCCGGTCTCCGTGAATCCGCATGACCGGGCAGAAGGCGCCGAACTGGAACCAGCGAATCAGAAGCTCCTTAAAGTCATCGCTTTCAACATCTCCGCCGTGGAAGCCGCCGATATCGGTCGTCCACCAGGGAATTCCCGCAAGCCCCATGTGAATGCCTGCGCAGATTTGCTTCCGGAAGTCCTCGTAGCTCGACATAATGTCCCCGGACCACACCAAAGCGCCGTAGCGCTGCGAACCCGCGAAGGCGCAGCGGATCAGGCTCACGACGTTCTCCTCTCCCTTTTCCTTCAGTCCTTCATAGAAGAGCCGGGCGTACTCTCTCGGATAGATATTTCCGGTCTGAAGTGCCGGACCGGCGTCAAAGCGGTACTGCTCGTAATCGTAGGTGCCGAATTCCGGCTCTGCCTCGTCGAGCCAGAAGGTCCGGATCCCGAGATCCGCGTAATTCTTCCGGATCAGGCTCCAGGCAAACTTTCTCGCCCGCGGATTCGTCGCGTCCAGGAAGCAGTTGTTTCCGTGGAACAGCATCTGGACGTCGATGCCGCCGTTTGTGCGCACCAGAAGGCCATGCTGACGGAGCGTTTCGTAATTTTCCGAGCGCGTATCGACCTGCGGCCAGATTGATACCATCGTCTCGATCCCCATCTCATGAAGCTTCGAAACCATGGCCTCCGGGTCCGGGAAGTATTCCTCGTCGAAGCGCCAGTCGCCGCAGCGCGGCCAGTGATAGAAATCGATCACGATGACATCGGGCTTGATGCCGCGCTTCGCATATTCCTCCGCGATCCTGAGGACTTCCTCCTGACGGTAGTATCTCAGCTTGCACTGCCAGAAGCCGAGGCCGTATTCGGGCATCATCGGCGCCTTTCCTGCGGCATCGGCATAGTGATGCAGAATCTCGGCCGGCGTATCCCCCGCCGTGATCCAGTAGTCGCATTTTGAAGCGGCCGAGGCTTCCCATTCCATCGTATTCAGGCCGAAATGCACCTCTCCGACGGCCGCGTTGTTCCAGAGGAAGCCGTAGCCTTTGGAGGAAATGAAGAAGGGAACGGAGGCCTGGGAATTCCGGTGCGCAAGCTCCAGCGAGCAGCCCTGCAGATCCATAATTTCCTGCTGATACTGCCCCATTCCGTATATCTTTTCGTTTCGATCCGCCTCGAAGCT
Source organism: uncultured Lachnospiraceae bacterium (assembly GCA_946632055.1). Lineage (GTDB taxonomy): Bacteria > Bacillota > Clostridia > Lachnospirales > Lachnospiraceae > UBA1267. The sequence goes on along the minus strand of CAMPAR010000017.1, from coordinate 29,516 downwards.
CTGTTTCAGATAGCAGCTGCCGCCCGGAAGCGGACGGTAGTAGCGCGCTCTTTTCTGCAGGGCGCCGCCGTTATCGATTTCCTTTAAGAGCTCCTCTCCCTTTTCGTTCAGGAAAGAAATCCGGAGCGCGTGTCCCCATTCTCTGACGGTCAGAGCGGCCGTGATCTTTCCGTTCCGGATCGAAGCGGTATAATCACCGGCTTCAATCACAGCTTCATCGCTGCCGGTATCAGAATCCGGTTCAAGAAGCGCGGCGCTCCCCTCGGGAATCTCGCCCATAAAACAGCTTTCCACCCGAAGGGAATCCTTTCCCCAAGGCCGGATCCGCAGCGTCTCGCCGTTTTCACGGAAAACCAGTGATTTTCCGTCGATTTCAAAAAAGCTCATTGACTTTTCTCTCCTTTTTCGTTCGAAACGGATTTATTTTCCACTCCATATTATATATGATCCGCCTGTAAAAATAAACCTGAGAATTTTGAATTTTCCTCTTGCATTTTTATTGTTTTTCTGGTATCATACCACTGTTGCGTATTTTTTGTACGCGATGTTTGAATTTCCCGAAACGAAATGGAGGTGTAGAAAATGGCTAAGTGTGCTATCTGCGAAAAAGGCGCTCACTTCGGAATCAAAGTAAGCCATTCTCATAGAAGGACCAATAGAATGTGGAAGTCGAATGTCAAGTCTGTTCGTGTTCTGACTGACAATGGCGGTACGAAGAAAGTCTACGTATGTACTTCCTGCTTACGTTCCGGATTAGTTGAAAGAGCTTAAATTTTCCGAGAATAAAACCGGGGCTGTCAATTCTGGCAGCCCCGGTTTTATTTATGACGCCCGGATCTTCTCCCGTTCGGCATCGCGCAGTTTCACCCGGCGGAATATGATGATAAAACAGAGCATGTGCACGGCCGCCGTGAGTCCCCAGGAAATCGGATACGACGCATACAGCGTTTCCAGTGTATGGTTCTGCTGGAAAATCGTGGAAATCCAGATGATCCGGAAGACGCAGGCGCCGGTCAGGCTGACGATCATCGGAAGGATCGACGAACCGAGTCCTCTTAAGCCGCCGACGATGCAGTCCATGAGTCCCGCGAGCAGGTGGAAGCGGCTGCAGATCGAAAGACGGATGAGGCCGTAGCGCACCACCTCTTCGTTGTCCGTATAGAAGCGCAGGAAGAAGTTGCCGAAGGCGTAGAGTCCGGTTCCCATCGTAAAGCCGACAATCGACACCATCATGATGCAGAGGAACATGCATCTCCAGATCCGGTCATACTTTCTGGCACCGACATTCTGACTTACCACATTCAGATTGGTCTGGTAGAAGGCGTTCATGGCCGTTCCGGTAAAGCTCTCGAGATTGCTCGCCGCCGTATTCCCCGCAATAGCGCTTGACATGAAGCTGTTGATGGAGGACTGGATCAGTACATTCGAGATCGAGAACACGATGCCCTGAATGCCCGCCGGAAGTCCGATCTTGATGATTTTCCCGAGCTTGTCCGGCGTGATTTTCAGCTTTCTCAGGTCCAGATGAACCATGCTCTCTTCCTTCATCAGGCAGCGCACCACGAGAAGCGCGGAAACCGCCTGCGAGATCACGGTAGCAATCGCGACGCCCGCGACCCCGATCCCGACCACCAGGACAAAGAACAGGTTCAGCCCGAGGTTGATCACGCCCGCCGCCAGAAGATAATACATCGGCCGCCGCGTATCGCCGATTGCTCGAAGCGCCGCGGAGGCAAAGTTATACAGCATGATCACGGGCATCCCGAGAAAATAAATCTTAAGATAGGTCGTCGCCTGATCGATGACATCCGGCGGGCTCGCCATCCACTGCAGGAAGACTCGCGCAAAGATAAAGCCGAATATGCCGAGCACCACGCCGAAAATCAGGGAGATCAGGACGGACGTGTGCACGGTCTCCTGCACATCCTTCTCTCTCCCGGAGCCGTAGCCCTGCGCGCACAGCACATTTGTGCCGACCGAAAGGCCCATAAAAAGACCGACGATGAGGTTCACGAGCGCGCCGGTTGAGCCGACGGCGGCGAGCGCCGTATCGCCGACACATTTTCCGACGACAATCACATCGACGGCGTTGAATAAAAGCTGCAGCATGCCCGACAGCATCAGCGGCACCGCAAAGGTAATCATTTTCCGGAGCAGCGGGCCGTCGGTCATATTGATTTCATATCGTTTTTTCATTCCGATTCCCTTTCTTTGCCCCACCATTATAAACCCTTTTTCCGGAAAGTCAATTCAAGCAGTGCAAATTAGAGAAAATAAAAGACGGGCACCCGGCTTTTCCGGACACCCGTCTTCATTTGGGAGGAGCGGTTTCAGGCGCTCCTCAAAGCGTCAGTAAAGACGTGCCATTTTATTTTTCTTCGTTTTTCTTTCCGAATTTTCCGGTAATCTTGTCGATTCCGCTGTCAACGCTGTTCGCAATATCCTGTGCAAACTGCTCTGCGCGTCCGCCGTCGATTTCGGCTTCTTCGGCAGCCGCTTCTTCGGAGGCTTCCGCCTTCTCTTCCTTGCACTCGCAGCAGGGCTCATCCTTGCATTCCAGCTTCTCGAGTGTCTTCTCGGCGAACTTTCTGCCGCCGATACCGAAAGCAATCGCAGCCGCAACCGCAATAGCCGCCAGGATGATCACGAAAGCCCAGAATACGATGTCCTTCGCGATTCCGAGCTGAGTCAGGATCATGAAGCCGGCAATCACGTAAACCGCAAGCTTCGCGAAGATCGCGTATCTGCCGATGCCGTTCTTATCCATGAAGCGGGCGATCAGCGTTGCAAGCGTGATGGCAAGCGCCAGGATAATGACAGCCGCCAGGAGCTTCGGCATATAGGAAATGATCGATCCGCCGATACCGGACAGGATGTCCAGCTTCAGGACATTCAGGCCTTCCACGCTGAAGAAGACGATGATCAGGATCTGAACAACGATGCCGACAACCTTCGAAAGGACGAAGTTCTTCGCCTTACCGTCCAGCTGGTCGGAAAGCTTCTTGTCCACGCCGGTAGCCGCAATCAGTCTCGTGATGATCTGGCCTGCAAGCTTTGCAACCCAGACGCCTGCGCCGATGATCAGAATGCCGATGATGATGTTCGGAATAAAGCCGATGACGGTATTTAAAACACCGACAGCCGGGTCCGAAATTGCACTGATCTTCAGAGCCTGCAGCGCAATGATCACGACCGGGATCACGATCAGGACGTAAACCACATAAGCGAGCGTGTTGGAAAGCTTCGCGCTGTCCTGCACGTCGATTCCTGCCTTCTCCTGCAGCTTGTCCACCTTGATCTTCTGGAACAGCGGGACCAGGAGCTCACGGATGAGCTTCGCCACCAGCAGTCCGACGATCAGGATAATCGCTGCCGCGATGATGTTCGGGACATAGCCCCAGATCGTCTCAAGCACATTCAGGATCGGGGATGCGATGCTGCTTGCGCCAAGCACGCTGAAAATGCCGGGAACAAAGAGCAGGAATACGAGAAGGTAGACGAGCTTGCCGATATATCCGGCCAGTCTCGAACCGTCGCCCTCTTTGTCCGCTTTATCCAGCAGGTTTTTCAGCTTGGTCTTGTTGATCAGCATCAGAACCAGCTTCTTCACAATCGCTGCGACGACAAAGGCCAGCACGAGGAGCAGAACGGCTTTCACCACATTCATCAGCCCTGTTCCGAACGTGCTGTTGAAAAAAGCATTGATTTTCTCCATAAGGTGCCTCCTATAAAAAATTTATTATTATTATAGTGCGTTTTGATGAAACAATCAAGATAAAAATAGCATTTTTTAGACAAAATAATAAAGAAATTGTGATTCTTCGACCCTGTGCATAAAAAAAGAGACATACCCCGGAAGGTATGTCTCCTCTTCTTGTGTATCAGCTCCCGGTGGGACTCGAACCCACGACCTGCGCATTACGAATGCGCTGCTCTACCGGCTGAGCTACAGAAGCAGGTGACTTTTTGTCACTCCACCTATTATACACAAACATTCGGTTTTGTCAAGGAAGATTTTCATGTTCCGGATCTTTTTCCGGGTCCGGACAGTTCTTTCCCTTTTCAATCAATCCAGGAATTTCTCCGGAAGATGCACATTAAAGCTCTTTCCTAAGGGATCGCGCTCGATCTCGCGGAAGTTCTCGGAAGTGATGGTCTGGCGCTTCTCGGAAACCACCGAACGGATCTTGATGGAAATCTCCGCGGACTTTTCCACGGTATGGAAGAGACCGAAGCAGTTGTCAAAGGTATCCGAGGAGCAGAACATGCCGTGATGTGCCCAGATGGCGACGTTGTACTCTTCCATCAGCTTGGAGGTCTCCACGGCGATCGCTCTTCCGCCCGGCACCATCCACGGCACGACGCCGACGCCTTCCTGGAAGACGATCGGGCACTCGGTCATGTTTTCCCAGAGTTCGCGCGTGAAGGTCTTATCATCCAGCGGCAGGATAAAGGTCAGCGCAATCACATTGACCGGATGGCCGTGATAAATGACGCGGTGCGCGCCGTTTGTCACGCGCTTTTTCACTTCGTGATTCATCAGATGGCTCGGGAATTCGGAGGTCGGCTTTCCGCCGTTCACGAGTCCCCAGACGATCCGGTAGTTCTCGCCTTTTTCGTCGATTTCAGCAATGCAGATGCTGTCTTCCGGATCGCGGATCACATTCTGGAAGAATTTTCCGGAGCCGGTCACAAGGAAGAATTCGCCCGCAAGGGTCGGCACACTCGTTCCGATCGGCGTCCAGGGGCGCTCATAGGAGAAATCCTCACGGACAGCATCAACTTCCTCGTTCTTAATCCGGTAGGAGGCATTGCCGCCGTTTCTTTCATGCCAGCCCTGATGCCAGCCGTCGTCACACATCTGGATAAACTGCTTTACAAATTTTGCATCCAAAACTTTCATTTTCCACCTCTGATCTCTCTATTTTGAATTGATAAAACTTCTGTATTAGTGCACAAGAAAGTCCGTCACTCCGGACGGTACTCCTTGATACCGAAGGATTCGAAGACGCAGCTTCGTGCTTCCTGAATGCTCGTAAATGTCCCGTCCGCCAGCATCTGCACGAGCATGTTGCCGATTGCCGTCGCTTCTCCCGGGCCGGCGTAAACCGTTCTCCCGGTCAGGCGCGCCGTCACTTCGTTGAGATAGGCCGCGTTGGAGCCGCCGCCGACCACGTTGATATGGTCGTAATGCTTCCCGGTGATTTCCTCGAGCCCCTCGATGGTCTCCCGGTAGCAGACGGCCAGACTGTTGTACACGACCGCCGCCAGCTCGAAGGCGCTCTCCGGAACCGGCTGACCGCTTTCCCGGCAGGCTTCGCGGATTTCACGGATCATCGATTTCGGCGCGAGGAAACGTTCGTCCTGACAGGGGACAATGGAAGGAATCGATTCCAGCGCAGCCTTCTTACAGAGCTCATCGTAGCTGTAATCCTCTCCCGCCGCGCGGAGTTCTTTTCTCACGCTCTGGATCATCCATAGGCCCATGATATTCTTCAGGTAGCGGAAACGATAATCATAACCGCCTTCATTCGTGAAGTTCAGCACTCTCGAGCGTTCCGAGCAGTCCGCTTCCATGCGCTCGATGCCCATGAGGGACCAGGTGCCGGAGGAAATATAGACGGTATCGCCGTTTGTCGGAACCGCAAGCACCGCGGAACCGGTATCATGCTCGCAGGGAAGGATGACGCTGCAGCTGAAGCCGACTTCTTCCGCGATTTCCGGCTTCAGGTCTCCGAGCACCGTACCCGGCTTTTCAATCGCCGGGAAAATGTCCCGCGGGAAGCCGAGGCGTTCGAACAGTTCCTCATCCCAGTCCTTTTTTTCCGCGAAAAGCAGCTGGCTCGTCGAGGCAATCGTATATTCGACCGCCTTCTTGCCCGTCAGAAGGAAGTTGAAATAATCCGGAATGAACAGGAAGGTCCGCGCCGCGTCCAGATATTCAGGATGCTGCTCTTTAACGGCCTCCAGCTGATAAACCGTATTGAAGATCTGCTTCTGAATACCGGTGCGGGCATAAAGCTCGCTCTCCGGAATCTTTTCATAGACCTTCTGATCCACGCCCGCCGTCCGTCCGTCGCGATAGCTGACCGCCGGACCGAGCATACGATCCTCTTCGTCCAGCAGGACAAAATCCACGCCCCAGGTATCGATGCCGACCGATTTCGGAATCTTCCCGAGATCTTTGCATTTCTTCAGTCCCGCGACGATTTCGGAAAAGAGGCGCTTCGTATCCCAGACAGAGCTTCCATCCGCATCCGTAATTCCGTTTTCAAAGCGGTGCACTTCTTCAAGCACAAGCTTTCCGTTTTCCATGGAACACAGGATATGCCGTCCGCTTGAAGCGCCGATATCTACGGCAAGATAATAGGTTTCCTGCATACAGAACCTCCGTTTTCACTGATTCATAGTGCACAGAACCGCATCAGTACTTTATCACGCTGCCATAATGAATTTTTTTGTAAAAAAATACCTGATGCAGCCCGATCTCAACTGTAATAATATCATAATTCACGAATTGCGTAAATACCAAAAAAGTGATATTATTAGCGATGTAGATGCGAAAATCTGACTTCCTGTGCATAGAACAGCCGGTCTTTTAAGCCGGCCCGAAACAGGGACAGAGAAAATGCACCAATATTCATCAGGAGGAGCCATTATGAGTTACACAGAAGAAATTTACGCACGTGTCGTGGAAAAGAACCCGAATGAGCCGGAATTCCACCAGGCCGTCAAGGAAGTTCTGGATTCACTTTCTGCAGTCATCGACCGCAATGAAGAGCTTTACAGAAAGCACGGTCTTCTGGAGCGTCTTGTAGAGCCGGAGCGCATTATCAGCTTCAAGGTCCCGTGGGTCGACGACAAGGGCTGCGTACAGGTCAACAAAGGCTACCGCATTCAGTTCAACAGCGCCATCGGACCCTATAAGGGCGGTCTTCGCTTCCATCCCTCTGTCAACCAGAGCATCCTGAAGTTCCTCGGCTTTGAGCAGGTCTTCAAGAACTCCCTGACCGGTCTTCCGATCGGCGGCGGCAAGGGCGGTTCCGATTTTGATCCGAAGGGCAAATCCGACCGTGAAGTCATGGCCTTCTGCCAGAGCTTTATGACTGAGCTTTTCAAATATATCGGTGCAGACGAAGACGTTCCGGCAGGCGATATCGGCGTCGGCGGACGTGAGATCGGTTATCTCTACGGCCAGTACAAGCGCATTACCGGCCTCTATGAAGGCGTTCTGACCGGCAAGGGCCTGACCTACGGCGGGTCCCTCGTCCGTACTCAGGCAACCGGCTACGGCCTTGTATACATCGTTGACGAAATGCTGAAGGAAGTCGGCAAGAGCTTTGAAGGCAAGACCGTCGTTGTAACCGGTTCCGGCAACGTAGCGATCTACGCGGCGGAAAAGGCCATGCAGCTTGGCGCGAAGGTCGTCGCTCTCTGCGACTCCAACGGATATGTCTATGATGCTGACGGCATCAAGCTCGACATCGTCAAGGACATCAAGGAAGTGAAGCGCGGACGCATCAAAGAGTACGCGGATGCTGTACCGGGTGCCGTCTACACCGAAGGCAAGGGCATCTGGAACATCAAGTGCGATATCTACCTTCCCTGCGCTACCCAGAACGAACTCGATCTGGACGCCGTCAAGATTCTGAAAGAGAACGGATGCTTCCTCGTAGCGGAAGGCGCCAATATGCCGACGACCCGCGAAGCGACCGAATACCTCAAGGAGAACGGAATTCTCTTCATGCCCGGCAAGGCAGCGAACGCCGGCGGCGTAGCGACCTCCGCGCTTGAAATGTCCCAGAACTCCCAGCGTCTGTCCTGGACTGCGGAGGAAGTCGATGCGAAGCTTCATCAGATCATGGTGGATATCTACGCGAAGGTTTCCGATGCCGCGAAGCGTTATGACATGCCCGGCGATTTCGTTGCCGGCGCGAATATCGCAGGCTTCGAGAAGGTAGCAAATGCAATGATCGCACAGGGTATTGTATAACTGACTGGTCCATAATAGAATCAAATCCTGACAAAAAGGCCAGGGCACCGATCAGACGGCTTGCCCTGGCCTTAATTATTTGAATTATTCCATTAACGAAAAAAGCCCCCGCCCTTTCGGGCGGGGGTCATTAATTCTTGAACGAGTCAGGAATCAATTATTTGCTTTCGGACCATTCCTTGTACTGCTTCTGAGCTTCTGCAAGGACATCCTGGTAGCCGGCAGCGTCGAGCTTCGCAAGATATTCATCTACGACAGCATCAACTTCGGAAGCCGGATAAGCACCAAGCTCAAGCGGCTCGCCGTACTGAGAATACAGATCGTTACAAGCTGCATACTGAGCTTCAACCGGAGTCTTGTCGAAACGGAAACCAGCCGCGATAGAGGTCTTAGCTGCGTTGTTGTTCTTGTCGTAGCTTTCGATCTTATCTTCAGGCTCGGAATCCAGAAGGGTCAGACCAGCAACAGAGGTGGATTCCCAAGCTGCATGATTGTACTTGCAGCCTTCTTCCTTATGAACTCTGCCGTTAGCGTCGATGGTGTAATCTTCGCCCTCGATACCGAAGGTGTAAACATCACCGAATGCCGGATCTGTGTAGATGTAGCCAAGGAATTCGATACAAGCCTTAGCCTGCTCTTCTGTACAGTTAGAGGTAACAGTGTAGCAGGAACCAAGGGTCGTGGTCGAATGGGTGTACCAATCGGTCAGGCCAAGGATCAGGACTTCATCGATACCGTCACGCTCTTCGGAGTTCTTCTCAGAATCGCCGGGAACGTTGGTCCAGAACTGAAGACCCCAGTCTTCTGTCTGAGAAACACCAGACGGAACAGCCTTCGCAATGCAGTCCTCATGGATATAACCGGCATCTGCCCAGTCGCCCATGAGTTTGCACCACTTACGGTAACCTTCCGTAGCAACGCCTTCAACAACTTCGCCAGTCTTACGATCAACGCAGCAAAGTGCGTTGCTGCCAGTGAAGAAGTCATAGTCATCAAGTGCGATTCTGTAATAGAATACAGAAGAAAGATACGGATACTTGATGCCGGCATCTTTACATTCACCAAGGAACGTGCCGAACGCAGCCATCTTCTCGTACCAGTCAGCACCAGCCTGAACTTCCGGGAACTCCGGATCATGACCTGTCTGATCAATCGCATACTGCGTGGTCTTCATGTCATAACCTTCGTAGGTCTCTTTGTAAACCGGAATGAACAGAACCTTGCCGTCATACTTGGAAGCTTCCCAAACGGCTTCGGGCATAGAATCCCAAAGAGCTGTACCAGGAAGAAGATCGGTGATGTCGTACGCAGCGCCTGCACGCCAAACGTCGTCACAGCCGATACCGCCGCCCCACCATGAAGAGTTCCACAGCAGGTTGATTTCGTTGTTGGCAAGTGCAAGGCTGGCCTTATCGGAATACTCAGAGTTGTGGATCTCTTTGATTTCAACTTCAACGTTGGATCCCTTCTCGTCAAGCATCTGATTCAGCTTGTCCTGAACCTTCTTCACCTGTGCATCATCAACGACGGACAGGTTGTACAGGCAACGGAAGATCGTGATCTTCACTTTGTCGCCGGACGGAGCGTCGGTCTCAGCAGCCGGCTCTGCAGTCGTATCTTCTTCTGCAGGAGCAGCCGTGGTGTCTTCCTTCGTCTCCTCGGTTGCCTTGGTCTCTTCGGGAGCAGCTGTTGTATCATTGCCGGCAGGCGTTGAGTTACAAGCTACAAGCGCGAAAACCATTGCTGCTGCAAGTAATGCAGCCAGAATTTTCTTCACCATTACGAAAATTCCTCCTTTTAAATTTTTATATTATCACCCGCATCGGAGTGAAAATATTTTGTCAATGTGCAGTTAACAGAAAATTTACATAAAGTTTACATCTGCAACGATGCCACTATACTACATTTAGAACAATTTGTCAATAAGAATATTGTGAAAAATACATAAAATGTTGATTTTTCACAACTGTTCTTCGATCAACCCTTGACGGAACCGACCGTAAGACCTTTGATGAAGTACTTCTGGAAGAACGGATACACAACGAGGATCGGTCCTACAACGACGAGCACGGTCGCCATGGTAGCGGACTGAGCCGGAAGCTTGCCGCCCATTTCCTGAAGAACCTGAGCCGGAACGTCCTTGGAGTTCATGAGGAACTCGATGGTCTTCTGAATCGAGATCAGGAGGAGCTGCAGGGGTTTCTTCCAGGCGGTATCAATGTACAGGAGTGCGTTCTGCCATTCATTCCAGTAGCCGGTTGCCATCATGAAGCCGACAGCCGCAAGCGAGGGCTTCATCAGCGGAAGCGTGATCTGGAAGTAGGTCCGGTAATCTCCCGCCCCGTCGATCTTCGCCGCTTCGTTCAGTTCGTTCGGAATACTGTTGTTGATATAGGTACGAAGGATAATAACGTTCATCGTACTCACACAGATCGGAAGGATCAGAAGAAGCAGGCTGTCTTTCAGGTGATAAGCGCCGGTGAAGATGATGTAGGCGGAAAGCTGACCGCCCTGGAACAGCATCGGGATGATCAGGAAGACATTAAGGAATTTCCTGAGCTTGAAATCCCGGCGGCTGATCGCGTATGCGAATGCGCTCATGACCATCAGACCCGTAAAGGTACCGACAACCGTAATGAAGATCGTGATGCCGTAGGAGTAAGCGAGCTGTTTGCCGTAACGAAGCACGGCCATGATACCGTCAGTCGACCACTCTTCCGGGAAGTAGCTGAATCCGTTTTTGCTGATCGAGGATTCCTTCGTAAATGCCGCGATAACGACCAGAAGGAACGGAAGGAAACAGAACAGCGTATACAGAAGAAGTATAAAATACAGCACATACTGGCCAAATCCCGGTCTTTTGTGCTTTTTCGCCATTTTGAGAATCTCGGGATCTGTCGTGACCATTTTCTCTTTTGCCATCGTCGTATCCTCCTTTCCTTAGAACAGTGCATTTTCCGGGGCAAGTTTCCGGACGATGCCGTTCGAAAGAAGCATCATCAGGAGACCGACTACCGACTGATAGAAGGTGGTTGCCGCCGTGAAGCCGTAGTTACTGTTGTTGAAAATCGCGTTCAGAACGAATGCATCAATGGTCTGCGTCGTCGGATACAGAAGGCCGTTGTTACGGGTGACCGTATAGAACAGACCTGTGTCGGAACGCATGATGCCGCCGACCGAAAGAAGAAGCATAACGGTGATCATCGGGATCAGCATCGGGATCGTGATGTTCATGATCTGCTGCCACTTGTTCGCGCCGTCGATCTTCGCCGCTTCATACAGCTCCTGATCGATACCGGCCAGCACGGACATATAGAGTACGGATCCGTAACCTACGCCGTGCCATATGTTGATTACCGTCAGGATCACCGTCCAGTATTGGGCCTTACGGTAGAACTGCATGGACGGCAGTCCGAAAAGCGGAAGAATGTCGTTGTTGATAATACCCGTATCGGAGGAAAGGAACGCGTAGGCGATGAACTGCACTGCCGCATACGAAATGAATACGGGAATGATCATGATGGTCTGCATCGTACGGCCGGCGTTCTTGAACGCGAACTGGTCAATGCAGATGGCAAGCACGATGTTGAGGAAGGTTCCCAGAAGTGTAAAAATCAAATAGAACTTCAGCGTATTCACTGTAATGTTCAGGAATTTGTCCTTGGACTGAATCAGCATCTTGAAGTTCTCCGGGAAGTTCCAGGGACTGTGCAGAATTCCGCCGGCCATTTCATAACGCTTGAACGCTATGATCAGACCGAACATCGGAACATACGCGAACAGCAGCATGATCAGGAAGGCGGGCAGCGCAAGCACGACATGGGCCCTGTTTTTCCAGGTATTCTTGAAGAATTCTTTCATACCGTTTTTCTCCTTAACCCCTTTAGAATTTAAATGTCCGAACTCCTGTTTTGCAAACGGTATTCAGCAAAAAGACCTCGGCAGTCCGGACCGCATCCGGATCCATTTATGTTGATATTATACAACATCGAAAAAATAATGCAAGCACTTTTTACAAAAATAGACATATTTCACCTTGTTTTCAGGAACCCCAATGTGAAATATGTCTATTCAATTCAAATATTAAGAAAACGGACTCTTTCTCTGATTGGAAAAATAGCACAAAAGCGTCGTTTTTACGCTTCTTTCTTCTTCAGCCAGTCATAGCAGATCCGGGCCTCCGTGATGCCGTCCGGCGTCAGGGTTTCGGACTCGACAACCATCAGAATTCCGAGCTCTTTCGCTTTCTCGTATACGGCGTCAATCGGCGCGGTGCCGAGGCCGAGCGGCTTTCCTTCCCGGTTCTCAAGGCCGTCCTTGATGTGGATGAAGGTCAGCCGATCCTTGAGATCTTCCATCATCTGTACCGGATCCTTGCCGCCCGCGTAGGCCCAGAACGTATCGATCTCGAGTCCGATATCGGTGCGGTTCACGATCTCGTCATAAGGGACGATACCGTCCTCATTCGGCCTGAATTCGCTGTCGTGGTTGTGATAGGACATCCGGATACCTTCCTTTTCGAGAAGCGGCTGCAGGCGGTTTGCGCCCTCGACGAAGGCGTCCACATCGGCCTTCGTGGCGAGCTTCACGCCCGGAACGATATAGTTGTGGTTGCCGATCGCCTTGTGGTAAGCCACCGTTTCCTCGAAGTTGTCGAGAAGATCCTGGAATCCGGAATGCGTGCCGGAAATCACGAGCCCCAGCTCGTCGCATTTTTCTTTGACTTCCTCTGCGCTGTGTCCGAAGAAGCCGGCCGGCTCAATATATTTGTAGCCGATCTCCTTCACCTTTTTGAGCGCTCCGAAGAAGTCGTCCTTCGTAATGTCGCGGATGCTGAAAAGCTGTAAACCGTAATCCATGTTGTGCCTCCTTGTTTTTATTGTTTTGCAGAGTGCCGCGGGAGCCGCCTTTATAAGGAGTCTTCGGCGAACTCCCGCCTTCTCTCACACTCCGGATATCACCTTTTGACCTTACCATCATTTAATCAGAGTATACACACAATTTTCTTCGCTGTCAATCAGAAGCCTGCGTTCCCGGTGCGTCAGCTTTTTCAGCGCGAATTCGCGCTTTTTCGCGGCCGAACGGTCTTCATGGCACTCCAGATACACGATCCGCACCGGAAGCCGCGTACGGGTGTATTTTGCGCCTTTCGCGGCGTTGTGGGTCGCAAGGCGCTTCTCAATATCATTCGTCCAGCCGATATAATAGCTTCCGTCCGCGCACTCCAGCATATAGACGTATTCCATGCTTCAGGACTCCGGATTCGAGATGACCACCTTGCCGTCGACATACTCCAGCTTGACCTTGTTGCCGCTCAGATGCAGATTTTCAAGTACTTCATGCGGAATCTGCACGCGGCCCGCGCGGTCCAGAATCGAGTATTCGTCCTGCACCTCGGAGGCCTCCGTCAGCGCCGTGATTTCCGACATCCGGTTCCGGTAGCTCTGCTTCATGATCATTTCCGAGCTGATCTTGCCGTCGCGGATAGCGGCGACGCGGTGCACCTTCTTCGAAAGCATCCTGTCGTGCGTGACGATGACGATCGTCAGCCCCGAATTCTCGTTGATTTCCTTGAAGACGTCCAGAATATAGGCGCCGGTCTTCACGTCGACGGAGCCCGTCGGCTCGTCCGCAAGCAGAATCTTCGGCGAATTCGCAAGCGCAATCGCGATGGCCACGCGCTGCTGCTCGCCGCCGGACATCTGGGAAAGCTTCGAATCCTTCCGGTGCGACAGGCCGACCATCTCGAGAAGCTCAAGCGCCCTCTCCCGCTTTTTGGTATCGGACCTTGTGAAGAGCATCGGCATCTGCACGTTTTCCGCCGCCGTGAGATACGGCAGCAGGTTCCGGGCGTTGTTCTGCCAGACAAAGCCGACGGTGCTCCTTTTATAGTCCACAAGCTCCCGCTCCGACATCTTGAAGAGGTCCTTCCCGTCGACGATCAGGCGTCCTGCCGAGGGACGGTCGAGGCCGCCGATCATGTTCAGGAAGGTGGATTTGCCGGAGCCCGAGTTTCCGATGATCGCCATCAGCTCTCCCCGGCTGATCTGAATATCGAGACCCTGCAGCGCCAGCACCTCCACGTCCTCGGTCTTATATATTTTCACGAGGTTGTCGCAGATGATCATCTTGTCTTCTGTCTCAGGAAGCGCGGTCTCCTTCGCGTTCTCCTGAAGGGCTGCTTCATTTGCTTTCTCCTGAAGGACTGCTTCATTCGCGGTTTCCGCGTCCTGCTTATTCTTCTTCATGTACCAGCCGTCCTCCTTCCAGTTCATAGACCTGATCGCCGAACTCCATGAGTCCGACGTCATGGGTCGTCATTACGATCGTCACGCCCTCTTTTTCCGTGAGCTCGCGGAAGATCTTCACGACCGCGAGGCCCGTCATCGTATCGAGCGCTCCGGTCGGTTCATCCGCGAAGATGACTTCCGGGCGGTGCGCGATGGCGCGCGCGATCGCGATTCTCTGCTGCTCGCCGCCGGAAAGCTCCTGCGGCATGTGATCCGCGCGGTTTGCGAGGCCCACGAGGTGCAGGCATTCCATCACGCGTTCTTTCCTATCGCCCTTGCAGCCGGCCATCCGGAGCGCGAAATCCACATTCTCATAGGCTGTCATCATCGGAATCAGCGCGATGGACTGGAAAACGAAGCCGACGCGCTTCCTGCGAAGCATCGTCCTTTCCTCCTCGGAAAGCTTCGTAATATCCTGTTCGCCGAAATACACGGTCCCCTCGGTCGGCTGGTCCAGCGCGCCGAGAATATTCATGAGCGTCGTCTTGCCCGATCCCGAGCGTCCGCGCAGGATCGTCAGTTTTCCCTTCGGGATCTCGACGCTGATTTCCTTTAAGGCCCAGAAATCGTCTCCCTGCGTTTTAAAGGCGCGTCCCACCTGTTCCGTCCGCATGATATAGTCCATAAAACCTCCTCAGGAAAAGAATGCATTTTGATGCATCCGGTGATTAATCTTCGCCGAGCTTCAGCGCCTGCGCGATCTTCATCCGGCGGATAATGACGCTTAGGATGGTCATGCCGCCCGCGAGCATCAGGAAAACGATGACCGCCAGCCGGACCATGTCCGAAGCCGAGGCGGAAACCGAAAGCGGCACCGTCGTATCCGCCGAGGAATAGCCGATCTGGATCAGCGGCATGAAGAGCCTTGAAGTCACAAATCCGTCCAGCACGCCGATCAGGATCGCGAACAGCGAGATATAGAGATGCTCGTTCAGAAGCATCGTGATGATTTCCCGCATCGACATGCCCATCGCGCGGAAAATGCCGAACTGCAGCTCGCGTTCCCGGATCGAAAGAATCCAGTAGATCAGGAAGCCGACCGTGCACAGCACGAGCGCCACGATGAAGCCGACGGTCAGGATGCCGTTCGTCCCCTGCAGGATCGCTCCTCTCCGGCTCTCCTGAAGCTCGGAGGAAAGATCCGTGAATTTGGTCAGGACGAGATCGTTTTCTTCCCGGAAATCATAGATGAAGGCGGACGAGCCCTCGGTGCGGATCCAGATTTCATAGGGCGTGACGCCGAAATTCTGCTGAATCCAGGACAGATTCGCCACGATCAGGAACTGCTCGGTCTCACGATATATACCGTCATTTCCCTTCGAATAGTTTCGCGGCGCGTAGGTCGGAAAATAATCGACAAAGCCGTAGATCACGCCGCGCGCGGAATGATTCCGGCTGTCCCGGTAGAAAATCGTATCGCCGATGTTCAGGCCGTAGTTCTCATGGAAGTTCGAGGACAGGAGCACCGAGCTCTCGGTTTTCGCAAGCGTGTTCAGGTAGTTGAACCAGTGCTCGGGAAGCAGCGAGGTGTCAAACCGCGCCGTCTCTCCGAATTCCTTCGTATGAATGCCGAGAAGCTGGACGTTATTCACCTTTCCGCCGTCCACGCTGACCGTGATATCCTTCGTGTTCAGGACCTTCGTGAGGCTCTTCGCGCCTTTCAGATCCTGGTACTTGCTGAAGCTCGGTTCGAAATACCGGAACTCGACCGACGGGTCCTGCGAGGCCGCGTCGGAATTATCCTGCCACCGCTCCTTCATCACGATATCGGCGCCGGTCAGGTATTCGATATTCTGATCGGAGTTGCGGTTGACGGTATGCGCCGCCACCGCGTCAAACACGCCGATTGCGAGCGTCATGAACAGGAAAATCATAATGAAATCCTGCGATTTCCGGGTTCTTAAGACCCGAAGGTAGGAGGTGTACAGCGCCGGCGACCACTTCTCGCGGAAAATACGGTACACAAGTTTTTCAAGAAGCGGCAAAATGCGGAGCAGGAACAGACCGAAGCCGAGCATGAACAGCGAAGAGCTGATATAGAGCATCGGGTCGAGCGCCGCGCCGGAAAGTACGCGCTCCGAGAGGATTTCACGCTGGTTGTAGAAGGTGAACAGCCCGTAGCCGGAGACCGCAAGGAGAATGAAGTCCGCGAAGAAGCGCTGCCACAGCGGCTTGTCCGAACGCTTCCGGTTCTTCCGCTGGCGGTGGTTGACGATCGTGACGCGCGAGCGCCGGAAGATCGGGACGACCATGGTCAGAACGGATAAAAGCACTGCAGCGGCAAGGTACAGCAGCGAGTCGCGGCTGAAGATCACCTTCAGGTTATGACGGCGGACAAACTGCAGGAAGGCGTTCGCGGAGCTTAACACCCGTACGAGAAGGTACGCGAAGGGAAGCGCGATAACGAGCGCCACGACGGAAAGCACGATGCTCTGCAGAAGATAAATCAGGATCAGCTGCTTCCTGCTGACGCCGCGGCTCTTCAGCACCGCGATTTCGGTCTGCTCCATATCGAGCATCTGCCGCGAGACCATGAAAATGAACGCGGCGAGAATCACGAGGACCGGCACCTCCAGTACCAGGAAGGTGATCCGAACCTTCTGCTCCGAGGCCTTGAATTCCGTCAGCATGTTGACATAGGAATTGAAGGTCGTGTGCCAGCCGCCCTTTTTGAAAAGATTGTCGCTGGATGCGGTTTCCTCGAGAATCCGGTCGATCTGGCTCACGCGCATATCGGAATAGTCATAGAAGACAAACCAGTTGCCGGAAATGCTCTTCTCAAAATCCTCTCGCGCAAAGAGCCTCGTGAAAAGATCCTGATCCACAAAGAGCCCGGTTTTATAGGAGGACGGCGACGCCACCCAGTAGATGTCGTCATTCGCGCTTGACGTGAAGGCGCCGACGATCCGGATCTTCACCGGGGATTCGTCGGGATAGACGATCGACTTCATCGTCAGCGTTTCGCCGATCAGCATGCCCTGATCCTGGAGCGACTTCATCGGTACAATGGCTTCGATAACATTGTCTTCATCCGGCTCCGTCTCATACATCCGGCCCTGAACGATCGTGATGTGATCCTTCAGGTCGCTCATCGAGGAAATCCGGGCCGTCGCTTTGCGGTCCTCCCGCTCGAGGTCCGTCGTCGTTCCGTCTTCCGTGATATACTGGAATTTCACCATCAGACGGATCGGCAGGCCGAAGCGGTCCGCGTATTCCTCGAGCTGCGTCGTTCTTTCCGTCAGATAGGCCTTATCCCGCGGGAAGGCCGTCGTACGGATCTGATACAGCATCGGATAAGTGTTTTTCTCTTTGATATAATTGCCGAGCGTGCTTTCCAGCGAACGCTGAAGAATGGTTTCCGTATACATCGGCGTTGCCATGGCAATGCCGAAGAACAGGACGTTGCCGATAAGAAGCGCAGCGACCATCCATTTTTTATTCAGGAGTTTCTGAAGTACAAAACGTATCATGCCGCTTCCTCCTTACTGCAGTACGACCGTGTCGCCGTCCTGAAGGCCGTCGAGCACCCACGCGAATTTGTTTTTCAGGATGACCACCTTGACCGGGCGTTTGTGGATCACATTCTCTTCGTCAAGAATCTCCACAAAATAATTGTTTCCGTCCTTGATCAGGGCGTCGGAGGTGACCATCAGGACGTTCTTCAGCACCGTATCCTCATAAACGACCGAGAGATTCACCGCCCGGCTGTCGATCTGCAGAAGGTT
Organism: uncultured Lachnospiraceae bacterium; assembly: GCA_946632055.1. Taxonomy (GTDB): domain Bacteria; phylum Bacillota; class Clostridia; order Lachnospirales; family Lachnospiraceae; genus UBA1267. The sequence goes on along the minus strand of CAMPAR010000017.1, from coordinate 11,508 downwards.
GTCGCTGATTTTCGAGATGTCCTTGAGATCCACTTCGACAATCGAGCCGGTCATGGTGCCGGAGGTCAGAGCGCTGCAGTTTACGACGCTCTTGCCGGGAATCGGATGCTCCTCTCCCCGGTACTTGACGACGACCGTCACTTCCTGTCCGGTCGGGATCGGATTTGTCGTCCGGAGGCAGAGCTTCGAAATATCCGTCAGCGTCATCAGATGCTGTCCGGGCGTAATGATGGAGCCGTCCGTGAAATGCTGAATCCAGCTTAAAAGACCTGAGGAAGGCGCCGTGATCTCGGTTCTTTCCAGCTCCTCTTCAAGCTCCGTCAGCTCCTCCTCGATCCTGCTGCGAGAAAGATGATACTCGTAGTCGGTTTTTTCGGCTTCCACGAGCTTTGCCTGCACGTCGAGGTCCAGAAGCTGGGCCGTATAGACGTCCTGCGCGGCCACAGCCTGCGCGTGATCGTTGCGCAGCTTCCGAAGCTCCCGCTCCCGCGAGGACACGGTGTCCGTATAGCGCTTTTCAAGCTCCGTCAGATTCCGCTTCAGTTCCTCAATGCGCACCTCATCAACGTTCGGTTTGATTTCATAAACCGGCGTGCCTTCGGTGATTTCATGACCGGAGCTTGCCCGTTCCTTTACAAGATAGGCTTCCGCTCCTTCGTAATAAACGAACTGCTCCGCCGGGAAATACAGGCTCGCGCCGGTGGAGACTTCACTGCTGATGTCCGCGTAGGTGACGACGGCCGTTTTGTAATTGGCCGTATCATCGCCGATTTCCTCTGGCTGAACGAGGTTCGCCGCAGAGGACGGCGTGATGACAAGAAGGGCTGCGGCCATCAGAAGGAGCGCCGAGAGGATTTTGATCATTTTACTGGACATTGTACACCTCTCCTTCCGAGACGCCGGAGCGGATCTCTGTATAAACCTCCGTGGAAATTCCCGTCGTGACATAACGCTTCTCCCGGTCTTCGCCGATCAGGAGGAAGGAGCCTGTTCCATCGCTTGACACCGCGTTCCGTGGAACGTAGAGAACGTCCTCAAGCTTTCTCGTCACGGTGACGACCGCGCCTCTCGTTCCCGCTTCCACGTCCTCCATTCCGATCAGCCGGAACTCCGTATAGGTGGATTCTCCGGCCGCGACAAGGGCAAGTAGCTCATCCGTGTCCATCGGAATGTATTCAAGCTCCACCCGCTGTCCTTCGATCCAGCCGTAGTATTCTCCGTTCAGGGAGGTGTCTGAAACAAACTTGTCCGTGCGGAACACGAGGTCCGTGTCGTCGAGAATTTTCAGAATCGGTTTCCCCTCCATCAGGAACGATCCGTTGGAGAGCGTTTCATCGATATAGACGTATCCACCGCAGGGCGCCGTGATGACGAGGTTCTCGAGGTCCTCCTCCAGCTTTTCCTGCCGCGCCTTCAAAGACTCCTCCCGGATGCTCCGAAGATCCACGGCCTGCTGCTTGTTCTGCACCGCCTCGTCGAGCTCCAGCTTCTTCAGCCCGAGGGTCCGATAGTCCGCGCCGGTGCCGGCAAGATGCTGGTATTCCAGGTTTTTCTTCTGAATATCGATGTCCGCGAGCCGGTCGTCATAGGCGCCGGTGTCCACAAGCTCCGTGAGAGCGTCCCGGATGCTTTCCAGCTCCTCCTCCACTGCTTCCCGGTCAAGCTCGATCAGGACTTCATCTTTTTTGACCTTCTTCCCGGACCAGACCTTGAAGTTTTCAATGGTACCGGAGCCTTCCATATAGACCTGCGTCACCTTCGGGATCATCGTGCCGGTATAGGAATCGATCCGCTGAAGATCGCCGCGCATCACAAGGCCGGTATCCTGCTTGCCGCGCACCGGCTCCACAAGTTCCGGGATATTCGCTTCCGACTTCCGGCATCCGGACAGGCAGAAGACACAAATCATCAATAATATCGGGAGAATTCCACGTTTCATCTGCCGCCCCTTCCTCAGTTGATAATGACCGTGTCGCCTTCCGAGAGCCCGGAAAGGATTTCCACGCTGGTCCGGCTCTCAAGGCCGATTTCCACTTCCTTATATCGCTTCACGCCGTTTTCATCGGGATAATAAACGACCGGATGACCGTTGATCGTATCGACGGCAGTTGCGGGCACCAGCAGGCAGTCGTCCCGCCGTTCCAGCTCCACCTCAACCTTGATCACCTTTCCTTCCGTCACATCGAAGGCCGGCGCGTCGAGCACTGCGTACACATAGCCGCTCGTGCCTTCCTTATGCTTCGTTTCTTCAATGCCAAGAGAGGCTTCGGTCTCGATCTTCGCCGTGTACTCCACGTCATCCACGGTAATCGGAATCGTGAGTCCCGCCTTGAAATACGGCCAGTACTTCGTCGATGCCCGGAAGAGCGTCGTCGTCGAATCCGCGATCGTCACAACCCTTCTTCCGCTCACGCTTTCAGTTTCCGGCGAAAAGGACGAGACGAAGATCACAACACCGTCAAAGGGCGCCGTGACCTGGCGTTTTTCAATCTCCTTCCTGCATTCTTCGATGCGAAGCGTGAGGATGTCGAGATCATTCTGAAGCTGAAGCGCGTTTTCATCAAACTGATTATTGACAGTAAGAAGCGCGTCCTGTCGGTCCGCCCAGGAGTTCGCATTCAATAGCTTCGTTCTTTCAAGTGCAAGGGCGCGGTCTTCCTCATTCTGCTTCAGCATCAGTTCGTATTCGGAAACGGTTCGCTCGAGCTCTCTCATTTTCTCTTCAAATTCGGAAATATCCAGCTGCGCGAGCAGTTCGCCCTCCGTCACGGGTTCGCCCACGCTGACAAAAAAGCTGTCGATATGTTCTCCCGTCACGGAGAAGGAAAGCTCCTTCTTCTGTTTCGCGACGCTTCGTAAATCCAGTGATTCCGTCAGCACAACATCGCCCCGAAGGCACTGCGCGGTCGTATACTCCGCGGCAGCTTCATCCACATAATACGGGGCGGCCGGAAAACTTTCCTCTTCCGGAATCAGCGCACAGGAAGCCAGTCCGATTGAAGCCAGTCCCAGGAGAAAACCAGCCGCGCTCTTTTGCCATAGTCCGGTCCTTTTCATCATCTGCCAGTTCCTTTATCTTTCACTTAAGTGCCGTCCGCCTTTTTCGTCCGGGCAAACAGCCTATTTGAAGTCATTATACCTTTATTCAGTCAATAATGCAACACAATATCAGATTAAAACTGCCACAAAAAAGGACGGAGCGTCGGTATCAGTCCTTCGCCCCGTCCTCATCATTCTGTTTTATTTTGCGGCTTCAATCCGCGCGATGGCCTTTCTAAGAGCCATTTCTTCTCTCAGCGTGGAGCCGTCCTCCCGAAGCGCCCGCTCTGCCCGGATCCTGGCTTCCTCCGCCCGGTTCCGGTCGATTTCCTCGGGCCATTCCGCGATCTGGGCCAGCACGTTCACCGACTCCGGCGTCACTTCCACAAAGCCCGCGTGAAGCGCGGCCTTTTTGACGCCGCTCTCCTCATGAATGCTGAGAACGCCCGGATACAGCAGCATCGTCATCGGCTCATGCCCCGCATAAATACCGACTTCGCCCTCCATGGTCGTAAAGGAGGTGTAGCTCACCTTTCCTTCGTAAAAGACGCGCTCCGGCGTGATGATTTTCAGTTCAAATAATTCGTCCATCAATCTCCCTCGCGGCTGTGCTTCAAAAGATCTCTTCTCGCTGCAGCCAAAAACTTATCTGACGCGGGCCACGACGTCGTCGATCGTACCGGCGTTCAGGAAATAGGACTCCGGAATATCGTCATGCTTGCCGTCCAGAATCTCCTGGAAGCCGCGGACCGTCTCGCTGATCGGCACATAGGTTCCCGGAAGACCCGTGAACTGCTCCGCCACGTGGAAGGGCTGGGAAAGGAAACGCTGCACACGGCGGGCGCGCGCAACAAGCTGCTTCTCCGCTTCGGAGAGCTCGTCCATACCGAGGATGGCGATGATATCCTGCAGCTCCTTATAGCGCTGCAGAATCTCCTGTACCCGGCGGGCCGTCTGGTAATGCTCTTCACCCACGACGCGCGGATCCAGAATTCTCGAGGTGGAAGCCAAGGGATCCACCGCGGGATAAATACCGAGCTCCACGATCTGACGGGAAAGAACCGTCGTCGCGTCCAGATGCGCGAAGGTATTGGCCGGCGCGGGGTCCGTCAGGTCATCCGCAGGCACATAAACCGCCTGAACGGAGGTGATGGAACCGTTTCTCGTCGAGGTGATGCGCTCCTGCAGGGCGCCCATCTCAGTCTGCAGGGTCGGCTGATAACCGACGGCGGACGGAACACGTCCGAGAAGTGCGGACACTTCGGAACCTGCCTGCGTGAAACGGAAAATATTGTCGATGAAAAGCAGCACGTCCTTTCCGGCTTCGTCACGGAAATACTCCGCCATCGTAAGCCCGGTCAGTCCGACACGCATACGCGCTCCCGGCGGCTCGTTCATCTGGCCGAATACCATCGTCGTCTTCTCGATAACGCCGGATTCCGTCATTTCATGGAAGAGGTCGTTTCCTTCACGGGTACGCTCGCCAACGCCGGTAAATACCGAATATCCGCCGTGCTCCGACGCGATATTGCGGATCAGCTCCTGAATCAGAACCGTCTTGCCGACGCCTGCACCGCCCATGAGGCCGGTTTTACCGCCCTTTAAGTAGGGGCAGAGAAGGTCGATGACCTTGATGCCGGTTTCCATCATTTCCATTCCGGTGGACTGCTCTGAGAAAGCCGGTGCGGGACGGTGAATCGGCATGCGCTTCTTCGCCTCCACGGGGCCTTTGTTGTCGATGGTATCTCCGAGCACGTTGAAGATCCGGCCGAGCGTTTCCTCGCCGACCGGAACCATGATCGGATGGCCGGTCGCGGTCGCCTTCGCGCCTCTTCTCAGTCCGTCGGTCGGTCCGAGCGCGATGCAGCGCACCACATCGTCTCCGAGATCCTGCGCCACCTCTACGGTCAGCGTCCCGTTGTCGGTTTCGACCAGGACCGCTTCATTGATGGCGGGAAGCGCCTCCTTCGGGAAACGGATATCCAGAACCGCGCTGATGATCTGTGTGACTTTTCCTGTATTTTCCATGTTTTCCTCTTGTTTATCCTTGATCTTGGGCAGCCTTCAGCCTGACAAGTCTCAGCTCACTGCCTGCGAACCTGCGATAATCTCCGTCAGCTCCTGCGTAATCGCGCCCTGGCGGGCCCGGTTGTACTGCAGGGAAAGCTCGTCGATCATCTCCTCCGCGTTGTCGGTCGCGGCATCCATGGCGGACATCCGCGCGCCGTTCTCACTGGCCGCGCTCTGAAGAAGCGCGCCGAAGATGACGCTCGCCATATACTGCGGAATGATTTCATCGAGCACGCTTTCATCGTCCGGCTCGAAGTTCATCGGCATGTCATCCGGAATTTCCTCCATGCCCTCCACTTCCGTCACCGGCAGGAGCTGAATCATCCGCGGCGTATGCACCACCGTGTTCTTAAAATCCGTAAAGATGACATGAATCGAAGAAATCTCTTCGGATTCATAGGCGGAAAGAAGCACCTCCGAGAGCTGGATCGCATCCTTGTAGAGCGGTTCGTTGATGACCTCGGAATAATCCTCGCCGAGCTCATAATCATGGCTCTTCAGATAATCCCGGCCCTTCCGGCCGATGGTGTAGACGCGCATCTTTTCCTTCGGAATTCCGCAGCCCGTCAGCATCCGGATCACATTCTGATTATAGCCGCCCGCAAGTCCCCGGTTTCCGGTAATGAGCAGGATCCCGGCCTTACCGTCTCCCGACGCTTTCAGAAAGCGGTGACTGATATTGCGGCTGCCGAGAAGAATCGCCGATACGGTCCGGTACATGCGCTGGGTATAGGGCTTCGTCTGTTCCGCCCGCACCCTGGCCTTCTGCAGCTTGACCGTAGCCACGAGCTTCATGGCCTTGGTGATCTGCTCTGTGGACTCGATGCTTTCCCTGCGGCGCTTCAAATCTCTCATCGACGCCATGATATCAGCCCTCTTCTTTCAGATAATCGTCCGTAAATTCGTCCAGCACCTTCACGAGCAGCTCTTCAACTTCCTTCGTCAGTTCCTTCTTTTCGCGGATCATCTCCGGAAGCTCGGTATGACGGCGGTTGATATAGTCAAAGAGCCTCTCCTCATAGTCGCCGACCTTCGCCGTCGCGATCTTCAGAAGATAGCGGTGCGTGGCGGCGTAAAGAATAATGACCTGGAACTCGACCGGCATCGGCGCGTACTGTCCCTGCTTCAGCATCTCGCGGATCCGTTCGCCCTGTGCGAGCTGTTCGCGGGTCGCTTCATCCAGTTCCGAGCCGAACTGCGCGAAGGCCGCAAGTTCGCGGTACTGCGCAAGCTCCACACGGATCGGGCCTGCAATCTTCTTCATGGCCTTGATCTGGGCCGAGCCGCCGACACGGGAAACCGAAAGACCGGCGTTGATGGCCGGACGGAAGCCGGAATTGAATGCTTCCGTCTCCAGATAAATCTGGCCGTCGGTAATCGAAATGACATTCGTCGGAATATAGGCCGATACGTCGCCTGCCTGGGTTTCAATGATCGGAATGGCCGTCAGAGACCCTCCGCCGTATTCGTCCGACATGCAGGCCGCGCGCTCCAGAAGACGCGAATGCAGGTAGAAGACGTCGCCCGGGTAGGCTTCACGTCCCGGCGGGCGCTTCAGAAGAAGCGACAGGGTACGGTAAGCCGCCGCGTGCTTCGAAAGGTCATCGTAAATGATCAGGACATCCTGTCCCTGGGACATCCACTCCTCGCCCATCGCGCAGCCCGCATACGGTGCGATATACTGCAGGGGCGCAGGCTCAGAGGCCGTGGACGCGACGACGGTCGTGTAATCCATCGCGTGATGCTCTTCGAGCGTCTTCACGATCGTCGCGACCGTCGAGGACTTCTGGCCGATCGCCACATAAATGCACTTGACGCCCTGCCCTTTCTGGTTGATGATCGTATCCACGGCAATCGCGGTTTTACCGGTCTGGCGGTCGCCGATCAGAAGCTCACGCTGTCCTCTGCCGATCGGGATCATGGCGTCAATCGCCTTGATGCCGGTCTGCAGCGGGCGGTCCACCGGTTTTCTCGTGATAACGCCGCTGGCAACACGCTCCACCGGACGGGTTCTTAAGCTCTGCACGGGCCCTTTTCCGTCGATCGGCTGGCCTAAGGGATTGACAACACGGCCGATCAAAGCGTCGCCGACCGGAACCTCGGTCACGCGTCCCGTCAGCTTGACGACATCGCCTTCCTGGATGTTATGGGAATCCGTCAGAAGCACGGCGCCGACGTTGTCCTCCTCGAGGTTCATCGCCATGCCGTATACTTCACCCGGGAATTCCAGAAGCTCCCCGGACATAACGTTCTTCAGGCCGTAAATACGGGCAATGCCGTCCGCAACCTGAATGACGGTGCCGACCTCGGAAACATCCATCCGGGAAGAGTAATTTTCTATCTGCTGCCGGATCACCGAACTGATTTCTTCGGGTCTGATATCCATAGGCTTGTTACTCCTCTGTACTTAACTTGATGCTGCGAAGCTCCTTTTTGATATTCTGCAGCTTGGTTTTCACGCTGGAATCAACGACACGGTCTCCGACACGGATCACCATCCCGCCAAGCAGCGATTCATCGACGGAAAAATGCATTTCCAGCCGGTCATAAGGGGTTGTCTTCTGCAGACGCTCCTCCACTTTATTCCTCTGTTCCAGCGAAAGCTCGGCCGGTGTCGTGACATAAGCCGTCCCGACCAGAAGATAGTCCTTCGTCATCTCCAGGAATTCGCCGAGAATGGACGGAAGCTCTTTTTCGCGCTTCTTCGTAATCACGACGTGAAGGAAGCCTTCCATGTCGGTCGAAATCCGTTCTCCGAAGATGTGAAGCAGCGAATCGAATTTGTCTTTCGCCGAAATCCGCGGGTGACACAGGAAATCCATGAGCTCCGGCTCCTGATCCAGGGTCTTTTTTATAAAATCCGCCTGATAATAGAGCTCCTGAAGCTTCCCGGTTTCCGTCCCCTGCATGAACAGCGCTTCGCCGTAGATTTTGCTTACTGGTCGCGCCATGTGCTCTCCTTGATTTCCTGAAGCGTTTCTTCAATCAGCGAATCCTGGATGTCCGTATTCATATTCGCGGAAACCACCTTGCCCGCAAGCATGGCCGCAAGATCCACCATTTCATTCTTGACCTGATCCCGGGCGTGCTGGCGTTCCAGTTCGATTTCAGACTCCGCGCGGCGGCGGATCCGGACAGCCTCTTCCTTCGCTTCATCGATGATTTCATTCTGGCTTCGCAGGGCGCGGTGACGCGCATCGTCCAGAATTTCAGCGCTCTTTTTCTTCACATCCGCCATTTTCTCATCGTATTCCAGTTTCAGGGCGTTCGCTTCCGAAAGCGCGTTTGCCGCATCAAAACGGTCCTTCTCGATCCTCTTCCTGCGTTCCTCGAGAAGCTTTCTCGCCGGATTGAAAAGAAGATACGACAAGGCAAAGAACAGAATGAAAATAGCCAGAGCAGTCCAGAGCGTGTCATGCAGAAGCTGCACGTCCAGCCCGAAAATCCGCTGATAGGTTTCAGCCTCCGAAAGCAGGAGTCTTCCCGCTCTCCCCGCTGAAAGTACGATGTTTTGCATAAATCACCTCGGATTTAGAAAGGCTTCACGAACATCAAAAGGATGGCGACAAGAAGGCCGTACAGACCGGTGGTCTCAGCAACTGCCTGGCCGAGCAGCATGGTCGAGGTGATCGCGCTCTTCGCGCCGGGATTCCGTCCGACCGCATTTGCCGCAAGACCTGCTGCGATTCCCTGACCGACACCGGGTCCGATACCGGCGATCATCGCAAGACCCGCGCCGATGGCGGAGCAGGCGTAAATCAGTTCCTGACCTGTAAAGTTACCCATTGATTTTTCCTCCTTCAATATGGATGTTTGGATCTGACTGTGACAGCAGAATCAATTATTATATGAGGTTCACCCGTCCAGCTTGTCCGACAGATACGTCATGGTCAGCATCGAGAAGACGTAGGTCTGGATACAGCCGCTGAAAAGGTCCATATAAGCGTGCAGGAACGGTGAAACCGGGATCTTCGCAAACCACGGAATCATCGAATACCAGAGACTCAGGATCATGGTTCCGGAGAGCACATTTCCGAAAAGACGCAGGGAAAGCGAAATCGGAACCGACACTTCTCCGATGATATTGCTCGGCAGAAGGAAGGCATAGGGCTCCGCCAGACTCTTGAAATAATGCAGCTTCTGGTGACGGAAAGCATTGATCTGAATCAGCAGGAACGAAAGGAGACCGAGCGGCAGCGTGACGCCGTAGTCGGCCGTCGGAGACCGGAGTCCCAGCACCCCGGCGAGATTGCAGAGAATGATAAAGACAAAAATTGTGCCGATATAATTGCGGAAACGTGAGGCGTTCGCCCCCATTGAGCCTTCCACCATGGCATCCAGCTTCTCGATTCCGAGCTCCAGAATATTCTGGAAAACGCCGGGCGTATCCTCTGCCTTCGCTTTCTTAAACTTCCGGTTCGCAAGAAACGCCAGAACGAGAATCAGGATCACAATGATGAGAAGTGAAACATGAGTCGTCGTAATCCAGACCTTCTGCCCGAAGATCTCGTAACTGAACAGGCCCCGGATCATCATCCCGCCGTATTCTGTTGATTCACTAAGTACGATATAGTTCAAAACCGCTCTCCGCTCTTATTGCATAATGGTTTTTCGGGAAAAGCACCCGAAAAGACGGATTTATGATAACACAGTTTGCCTTTTATGGCAAGCGTTTTCGTTGGGATCAGTCCTCCAGATATTTCTGTTCCCAGAGAAGATCCTGCGTCTCCGTGATAGTCAGAATCCCGTAGCCGTGGCGCCGGTCCTCCTGCCTCGGAAGCGAAATGCTGCCCGGATTGATGAGGATCACGCCGTTCCAGGCCTCTTCAAACAGCGGCTGGTGCGTATGGCCGAACAGCGCGGCCCTGCAGCCCTCTTCATGCGCCGCCGACGCCAGGGCGTCGAAGGGCCCGCCGGGTACTCTTCCGATATAGCGGTGTCCATGCGCGAGGAACAGCCGGATTCCGCCGTACTCCGCGGTTCTGAAATACGGAACCGAAGGATCATCGTCGCAGTTGCCGCGGACACTCACAAATCCGATCAGGGGGTCAATCCGGTCGATTTCCTTCCGGATTTCACGCTCCGCGCCTTCCGTGTCCCCCAGGTGAATCACATAATCAAACTTCCCCGCCTCCTTCCACAGGGCGGTGGAAAGACCGGCGTTCAGCCGGTGACTGTCGCTCACAACAAAAATCCGTGTACTCATGGAAGAATCTCCTTCCCGTTTTTATTCTTTTTTGGACCCCTCCCGTATTTTGCTGTCGATCACTTCCTTCATTTTCTGAAGTGCGAGGCCTCTGTGACTGATTTTATTTTTGTCCTTCAGGCTGATTTCGGCGACGGTTTTTCCGAATGCCGGAAGGAAAATGATCGGGTCGTAGCCGAAACCGCCGTCTCCGGCCGGCTCCCAGGCGATCCGCCCCTCCATCCGGGCTTCCGTCGTACATTCCGTCCCGTCCGGAAACAGCGCCGCGATCACACAGGCATAGTAAGCCCCTCGCTTCTCTTCCGGAACCTCTTTCATTTTTTCAAGAATATAGCCGTTCTTGTACTCGTAATCCGTCTCCTCCCCGAGGAAGCGCGCCGAGTAGACGCCTGGGCCGCCGTCAAAGGCATCGATGCAGAGGCCGGAGTCGTCCGCGAGAACCACCGCGTCCTCCTGCCTTCCGATCGCCCGGCACTTGATGAGGGCGTTCTCGGCAAAGGTCGTGCCGTCCTCGATGATTTCCGGGTCAAGACCCGCGTCCGTCATGGAAAGCACCTCGAAGGAATCCCCGAGGATCGAGCGGATTTCCCGCATTTTTCCTGCGTTTTTCGTGGCAAAGATAATTTTCATAAGTTCTCCTGCGTGCTTTTCAAGCTTTCCGCGTTTCCTCGGTCCGTTTCGGCGGCCGGGGTCCGGGGAAGCTGTAAAAATAGGTTTTCAGCATGCCGTTATAGATCTTCCGGTTTTTCGCGGGCTCCAGTCCGATGTCCTTCACCGCGTCCTCGTAGGAGGTGATCATATACAGAGACCAGGAATCCAGCGCTTTGAAGCGCTCGCCGATCGTCTGGTACAGCGCCGGAAGCTCGGCCTTCTCCGAAATTCTCTCGCCATAGGGCGGATTCGTAATGATAAAGCCGTATTTCTTCGGGTGGCTGAGTTCGGCCGCGTCCCGCACCTGGAAATGAATCAGGTGGTCAACGCCCGCGCGGGAGGCATTCTCCCTGGCCGCCCGGACCGATGCCGGATCGATATCGTAGCCCTGAATATCGCAGCGAAGCGTATCATCCTGCAGGTCGAGCGCCTCCGACGAAGCCTCGTACCAGCTTTTTTTCGGAATCAGGCCCCAGCTTTCCGCGGTGAATTCCCGGTTGATGCCCGGCGCGATTCCCGCGGCCATCATGGCGGCCTCTATG
>CAMPAR010000016.1 GCA_946632055.1 uncultured Lachnospiraceae bacterium | reverse complement strand
AACATAAAAAAATTGTGCCCGAAGGGATTCGAACCCCCGACCCACGGCTTAGAAGGCCGTTGCTCTATCCAGCTGAGCTACGGACACAAAAAAAGGCTCGGCTTAATGCTAAGCCTTAATGGGGCTCGGCTTGATGCGGAGCCTTAACGGAGCTCGGCTTACTAAAGTTCGACTTCGTCTTTCAGACTCGTCTCACTAAGTGCGCCGAGGGGTCCCGGCTAAGCCTCGCCTGCGTCCTCCGGACTTGCCTCGGCAAGCCTCAAGGACCCTCCCCGAGTAGGGCTCGAACCTACAACCCTCCGGTTAACAGCCGGATGCTCTACCATTGAGCTATCGAGGATTACAGATGTGTATTTTACTATTGTTTTCTGAAAATGTCAACCGGAAAGTTTGCGGGATGAAGGAAGTTTTGCCGAAAAAAAGCGTCCGTGGGAAAGAAAAGCCGATTTTGCGATAATTCAGGTACGAAAAAGCATTTTGCTTTTTGCATTGTTTGTGCTATACTCTATACTTAGAGAATTATGCTGGGAGGAATCCGATTCATTTGAAAACAGCGAGCCTCGCCGGAGTCTGGACGGTATCAGCAGAGGACGGCGTGATTCACAATCTGAAAATACCCGGAACGCTGGACGAGAGCAATATCGGGCACAGGGATAAGAAGAATCCCGAGAAAGGCCTGACGGAGAAGCTCGGCCCGGCGGCGTCCAACCTGGACAAGGTTTTCACGGATGACGACCTTGTGTTTGCCGACGCGTCGGCGCCGGATCCGGATGAGAATATTTATTCGCGCTTTACGCGGAAGTATACCTATGAAGGACCGGTCCGGATTTACCGCATGCTGGATATCCGGGAAATGCCGGGGAAACGGCTGTTCCTCGATGTGGAGCGGGCAAGGATGCTTTCGCTTTCCGTTGACGGCGAAGAGATTATGCCGCTCAGAACCGCGACTCTGGCGACGCGTCAGAGCTTTGAAGTGACCGGCAGGATGCAGGGCAGCCATATTCTGTCCTTTATTTCCGATAACAGCTATCCGGGGCTGCCGCGGGAGGCGATCCTTCGCTCCAACATGGCTTCGGACGATACGCAGACCAACTGGAACGGGCTTCTGGGCTATGTGCGGCTTCGGCAGGAAGAACCCTGCTTTGTGGAGCGCGCGGTCGTGTATCCGAAGGAGGGGACGCTCTCGGTTTATGTGGAGATTCTGTGCGCGGAGCCCGGCAGCTATGAAATTGCTTTTTCCTCGGAGGCACTGCAGCGGGAGTACCGCCACGAGATTGAGATTGAGGACAGCTTTTTCTCCTTCACGGCGGAAGGCCTCAGTCTGAAAGAGGGGCTTGCGCGCTGGGATGAAGAGGAAGGCAATCTGTACGAACTGACGGTTTCCGTGAACGGCGAAGGAAAGACGGTTTCCTTCGGCATCCGGGATTTTACGGCGGATGAAACCGCCTTTTATCTGAACGGGCGGAGAATGTTCCTGCGGGGACAGACCGATTCGTCGGTTTATCCGGAGACTTCCTATGCGCCGATGGATAAGGAGGCCTGGAAGAAGAAGTTCCGGGTGCTTCGGGACTATGGCGTGAATTTTGTGCGGTTTCAGTCTTACTGCCCGCCGGAACAGGCCTTTGCGGCTGCGGACGAGCTGGGAATGCTTTTGATGCCGGAGCTTTCCGCGGCGGGACCCGCGGATGTGTTTGCGGAGAAAAAAGCTCAGGCCTACTACCGCTCGGAGCTTGCTGCGATTTTAAGAGACTACGGAAGTCATCCTTCCTTTGTCATGCTGGGCTTCGGGGAGCGCCTGCGCTTTTCGGAGGACAGTCTGGCGTACGCGGAGGAGCTTGCGGACTTTGCGCGCAAGATCGATCCGGGGCGGCTCTTCACGCTGACTTCCGGGGAACCGATGACGGATCAGGGACTGGCTTTTCCGGAAGAGATGGAGAAGAAGTTCTTCGAGACGACGGACTTTGTCATGACGCCTTCCTACGGCGCGCTTCTGTTCCGGGGAACGGATTATGCCACGAAGCAGGAGGCCGGGCTGAAGGGCTTTGTCAATAACGAGTATCCTTCCGCCGGAAAGAACTATGATGAAGAGCTGAAGGAGCTGCATGAGAGGCTGAAAAAGCCCCTTCTTGCCTGTCAGACGGGCGGATACAGTATTCTGCCGGACTTCCGGGAAATCAGCTATTTTTCCGGCTTTCTGGAGCCGAAAAACCTGATGAAGATGCGCGACGAAGCGGAAGAGCAGGGGCTTCTGACCGTCTGGGACCGTCTGGTCGTGTCTTCCGGAGAGGCGGCGGCAGTTTCTTACCGGATGGAGGCGGAACGCGCGCTTTTATCGGAGGAGCTCGCCGGAACGGTGCTGTTCTCCCTGCAGGATTACCCCGGAAGAGAGACGGCGCTTGTGGGTATGCTGAACGCGCACCTTCTGCCGAAGCCCTTCCCCTTTGCCGAGCCGCAGCGCTTCCGCTCGTTTTTCGGGCCGGTGGTTCCCTTCCTTCGGACGGAGAAATTCTGCTTCGAAGCGGGCGAATCGATCACCTTTTCGGCGGCGGTGTCGAATTACGGACGGGAGGACCTGGAGGCGGCTTTAAGCTATGCGCTCCGTTCGGAATCGGCGAATCTGCGCGGACAGTTTGAAGAAAAGCGCTGTCCGGCCGGGGGCGTGACGGAATTTTCGGAGGAAATCACCCTTCCGCTTCTGCCGGAAGACGCTGAGAAGCCGGAACGCTTCACGCTGACGCTGAAAATCGGAAGGAACGAGCTTTCCTATCCGCTGTATGTCTATCCGCGCGTGCTTCCGCTCTGCCCGATGGACATTTACGAGACGGATACGCTGAATCAGACGGCGCTCCTCATGCTGAAGGAGGGCGGAAAGGTTTTCCTGACGCCGCGTCCTTCGATCGACAGCCTGCCGCAGTCGGTGCGGTCGGAGTTTTCAACGGATTTCATCAGCAACCGCATTTATCCGAGACAGTCGGGGCAGATGGGGCGGCTTGTGGATACCGCTCATCCGGTTTTCCGCGATTTTCTGGCGGAGAGCTGGGGCGGTCTTCCTCTGTGGCAGCTTTCTCTTGGCCGCGCGGTTCTTCTTCCGAGGCGGATGAAGTGCGTGGTGTCCGCGCTGGACTCTGTGCATAGCCTGCGCCCGATGGCGGAGATGATCGAATTCCGCTGCCTTTCCGGTACGGTTTTCCTGTGCACGATGGGGCTGAAGAACCACATGGACCGCCCGGAAGTGCGGTATCTTGTGTCTGAAATCTACCGCTATATGGATTCTTATGATTTTTCACCGGCCCAGGAAATGAAGCTTTCTGAGCTCCAGGCGATTGTAAAACCCTGAGGGGGGGGAGAAAAAACATCTTGGCTGATTACGAAAACGGAACCGAACAGGAACAGATGAACCGGCAGGAGGCGAGAAGGCGTCTGGTGCGCCAGACGCGCGAGTCGGGCGTCAATTCCGACCCGGCCTTTCTGGAGCGCGAAAAGCTGCAGAGAAGGGACCGTATGCGGGATGCGCTGACCGCTTTTGCCGTGATTCTGGTGATCGCCTTATTCGGACTGTTTTATTTCAGAAATTATGAATATACGACCTATTCCCTCGATACGGAATCCACGCTCGGCGCTCTCTCCGGGACGGTCGTGCGGGAACTGACCCACGGAAATGTGGTGATCGGCGGCGATACGATTACCTATATGGAAAAGGGAAAGGTGATCTGGACGACTCAGGCGGAGGTGAAGAAGCCGGTCATCGCGGTGAACGGAGACTTCTTCTCGGTCTATGATACCGGGGGCTACCAGGTGTATGTCTGCGATACGACGGGAATCCTGTGTACGCTGAAGCTGTCAAGAATCGTGTACGGGATGGATATTTCCGAGACCGGCGTGGTGGCGGTCGTGACGGAATCGGATGATTCCGCCTACATCTCCTGGTTTGACCGCTACGGGTCCCGGATTCCGGTCGAAGTCAAGGCGGTCTTAAGCATTACCGGTATTCCGGTGCATGTGTCGATTTCGCCGGACAGCCAGAAGCTGATGGTGCTGTATTATTCGACGGAGAACGGAATCGGCGAGAGCCGGATGGTGCTCTACGATTTCGAGCGGGGCCGGGAAGAGGATTCCTACATCATCCGGAGCGACCACTCCTTCTATGATACCGGAACCTATCTTGTGGACGGTAAATTCCTGGACAATCAGCATTTTGCGGCGGTCGGAACCAACCTGACCAAGTTCTACAGCTACGATCCCAAGAAGGGCGAGGTGACGGACAAAACGCTGGAATATACGGATCCGGTGCGTTCGGTGCTCTTCAACCGGGACAGCCTGCTGTTTGTCGAAACGGAGGAAGAGGGGACGGTCTGCAGATCCTACAACGCCCTCGGAGAAGAAAACGGACATTTCGCCGTAACCGACGAGTACAAGCTTGCGGCCGTCAATGACAAATCGCTGGCCTTTTTGAACGGGCAGGACCTGACCGTCTATAATCTTTCGGGACGGAAGCGCTATGAAGGAACACTTGTGGACGCGCCGGTTTCCTTTGCCTTTTCCGGGGCGCGGAGTCTCCTGTTCAACACAGGAAACCTGATCGAGGAGATTACGCTGAAGTAAGGCGGCGGAGGCTTATAAAAGGAAGCCTGAACGGTTTTTCAATCTTGCAATATGAATTTTTAAAAATATAAAGGAGTCAGTATGAAGAGTATCGAAGAAATGTCAGTCAATGCGATTCGCGTCCTCAGTGCGGATGCGATCCAGAAGGCAAAATCCGGTCATCCGGGTCTGCCGCTCGGCGCGGCTTCGGCTGCCTATGAACTGTGGGCGCATCACATGAATCACAACCCGAAGGATCCCTCGTGGCCGAACCGCGACCGTTTCATCCTTTCCGGCGGACACGGTTCCATGCTGCTGTATTCCCTGTTCCACCTGTTCGGCTACGGCAATCTGTCCATCGATGATCTGAAGGAGTTCCGCCAGTTCGGCTCCCTGACGCCCGGTCATCCGGAGTACGGCCACACGGTCGGCGTGGAAGCGACGACCGGACCCCTTGGCGCCGGCATGGCGATGGCGGTCGGTATGGCGATGGCGGAAGCGCATCTCGCGGCCGAATTCAACCGCGAAGGCTTCCCGGTTGTTAATCACTACACCTTCGCGCTCGGCGGCGACGGCTGCATGATGGAGGGCATCAGCTCGGAAGCCTTCTCGCTCGCCGGCACGCTCGGCCTTGGCAAGCTGATCATCCTGTACGATTCGAACCGGATCTCCATCGAGGGCTCTACGGATATCGCTTTCCGCGAGAATGTGCAGAAGCGTATGGAGGCCTTCGGATTCCAGCTTCTGGAGGTCGAGGACGGCAATGATCTTGAGGCCATCGGAAAGGCCATCGAAGAGGCGAAGGCCGATCTTTCCCGGCCGAGCTTCATCACCATCCACACGGAGATCGGATACGGCTGCCCCGCGAAGCAGGGCAAGGCCGCGGCGCACGGCGAACCCCTTGGGGAAGACAACATCCTCGCGATGAAGGACTTCCTGGAATGGCCGTCCAAGGAGCCGTTCTTCGTACCGGACGAAGTCTACGCGAACTACGCCTCCATCGTGGAGAAGCTCGGAAAAGCGGAAGAAGACTGGTGCAGTCTCTTCAAGGCTTATACGGAGAAGTATCCGGAGCTTGCGAAGAAGTGGGACGAATGGCACAGCCGCGACGGAATTGCGGCCAAGATCGATACGGAAGACTACTGGCAGATTCCCGACAAGGCGGAGGCCACGAGAAATCTTTCCGGCGCCTGCATCAACCGCGTCAAGGATGTGCTTCCGAACCTCTTCGGCGGCGCTGCGGACCTGGCACCTTCCACGAAGACCAATATGAAGGACGCCGGCGATTTCTCCGCGGAAGACTACAGCGGACGGAACCTGCATTTCGGTATCCGTGAGCTTGCGATGGCGGCGATCGGAAACGGCATGACGCTTCACGGCGGCCTGATTCCGTATGTTTCGACCTTCTTCGTATTCTCGGATTACACGAAGCCGATGGCGAGACTGTCCTCTCTCATGAAGCTTCCGCTGATCTATGTATTTACGCATGATTCGATCGGCGTCGGCGAAGACGGCCCGACACATGAGCCGATCGAGCAGGCGGCGATGTTCCGTGCAATGCCGAATTTCCATCTGTTCCGTCCGGCGGATGCGATGGAGACGAACGCAGCCTGGTTCAGCGCGCTGACGAGCACCTCCACACCGACGGCGCTGGCGCTTTCCCGCCAGAATCTGCCGCAGCTTGAAGGCTCCTCGAAGGAAGCGCTGAAGGGCGGATATATCCTGCAGGATTCCGAAAAGGAAGTGCCGGATGCGATCATCATGGCCACGGGCTCCGAGGTTTCCCTTGCCGTGGAAGCGAAGGCCTGCCTGAAGGCGGAAGGCATCGACGTGCGCGTGGTTTCCATGCCCTGCGTGGATCTGTTCGAAGAACAGGATGAGGCGTACAAGGAGAAGGTTCTGCCGAAGAATGTCCGCGCCCGCGTGGCTGTCGAAGCGCTGATCGGCTTCGGATGGGAGCGCTATACCGGCCTGGACGGCAAGGTGATCTCGATGAACGGCTTCGGCGCGTCGGCACCGTATTCCAAGCTCTTCCCGTATTTCGGCTTCACGACAGAAAATGTTGTTGCAGCCGTTAAAGAAATGATGTAGAATATAGTCATTAAATCAAAGGAGAAAACACATGTTAGTTAATGCTGCTGAAATGGTAAAAAAGGCCCATGAAGGCCATTATGCGATCGGTGCGTTCAACACCAACAACCTGGAATGGACCAAGTGCATTCTGACGGCTGCCGAGAAGGCAAAGGCTCCGGTCATGATCCAATGCTCGGAAGGCGCTGCGAAGTATATGGGCGGCTTCAAGATGGTTGTCGATCTCGTGAAGGATCTGCATGATTCCATGGGAATCACGGTTCCGGTTGCACTGCATCTGGACCACGGCACCTTTGAAGGCGCGAAGACCTGCATCGAGTGCGGATTCACATCGGTTATGTTCGACGGCTCTCACTATGATTTTGAAGAGAATGTGGAGAAGTCCAAGGAAATCATCGCGCTGGCTCATTCGAAGGGCATCTCGGTGGAATGCGAAGTCGGCGGCATCGGCGGCACGGAAGACGGCGTGACCTCCAGCGGCGAACTGGCGGATCCTGAAGAGTGCGCGAAGGTCGCTGCGCTCGGCGTAGACTTCCTTGCAGCCGGCATCGGCAATATCCACGGCGTCTATCCGGCGGACTGGGCCGGCCTGAATTTCGATCGTCTGTCTGAAATCGACAAGGCGGTAGAGGGCAAGCCGCTCGTTCTTCACGGCGGTTCCGGCATTCCGTTCGACCAGACCTCGAAGGCAATCTCGATGGGCGTTTCCAAGATCAACGTCAATACCGAGCTTCAGCTGGTATTTGCCGCTGCGACCAGAAAGTACATCGAAGACGGCAAGGATCAGCAGGGCAAGGGCTTTGACCCGAGAAAACTGCTGGCGCCCGGCTGCGAAGCGGTCATCGCCAAGACGATTGAGCTCATGGAAGCTTTCGGCTGTGCCGGAAAGGCCTGAGCCTGAAGCAATAACAGGAAAAAGGAGCACTCTCTATACAGGGGGTGCTCCTTTTTCCTGAACAATATTTAAACCGCCCGGCACAGACGGAAAACTCCTTCAGCCGGGGAAAATAATCAGGATTTTTCAAATAGCCTCAAAGCTTCGTGACATTGACTGCCTGGGGTCCTTTTTCACCTTCGATGATGTCGAACTCTACTTCCTGACCTTCATCAAGAGTCTTGAACCCTTCCATATTGAGCCCGGAGTAGTGGACAAAAATATCTTTGCCGTTCTCATCGCAGATAAACCCATACCCCTTTTGATTGTTAAACCACTTCACCGTTCCCTTGTTCATGTGAATACCTCCAAAATAAGACATCTGAATTTGCTCGTTTAAAAGCCTTATACAATGTAGCACAATGATTTTTAAAAGTCAAGCAAAGTGGACCGGAAATAATAAAAATAAATAATAATTCGTGTGAATGAATTTGAATATGATATGATCTGGAGAGATCGGATTTGTCACAACTTCTTGACAGAAAACTCTGCTTTCGATATACTATGAAACAGGGAGATCATCCCGGGAGCAGGAAGGAGATACTGTTTTCATGAATATTCTGGCAACGCTTCTTAAGGCAGCGGAAGAAACAACGGCGGCAGTCACGATTGATCCGATCGTGACGGAATTCTCTGATTTGAAAATGCCGGTGATGAGCATGATCATGATGGGTCTTGCGGCGGTGGTGACGCTTGCGGTCCTCATTGCGGGGATTTACCTGCTGTTTGACCGTACGGACAACTGGGGCATGGCGCTGATCGCGGGTCTCGCGGCCTACATGATTTTCTGCTACCTCCTGTATATGGGAATTCAGATCGGCCTGAACGCGCTTCCCTTTACCCAGGGCTTTGTGCAGCAGAATCCGAAGCAGATGACGATCATCATGACGATTCTTTCCGGCATTCTGGCCAGCCTTGCGGTATATTTGGCTCTGAAGTATGTGAGCTCCCAGGCGATGAAGCGGGGGCAGTCGATGACGATCGGCACGCCGCTCGGCGTCGGCATCGGCATGTTCGCGGCCGCCGTGCTCACGAACCGGGAGATCATGACCAATCTTCAGTATATTATGATGTCGGTTTCCATCAATAAGATGGGCTTTGACGAAGCCGTCACCACGACGGTTCAGTCCATGGTGGAGAACGGCTACACCCTGGAAGAGGCGACGAAGACGGCGACGGAATCGCTGCACAGCATGATGACGGAGCCTTCGATTTCCTTCTTCCTGAATTCCTTCTATTATATCCTGATCGGAGTCCTGGAAACCATGGCGGCGATTCTCGTATATGGCGCCATGACGGAGAAGCTGGAGGAGAAATGGATGTTTGTCGGCTTCGGCGGATTGATGCTTTCCATCGTGCCGAGCATTCTCGTGTCCGTGACTTCCTTCCCGAGCTGGGCAGGCGTTCTTGTGAATTGTGTGATTACGGCGGCGGTCGCAGTCATAACGATAAAGCTGGCAAAACAGTACATGCCGGAAGAACTGCACACTCTGACGTACAGCCACCGGCGCAACCGGCGTGACAAAGGGGACGGCGAGAAGAAGAAAATGCCGCATATTGTCATGCCTGACAAGTAAAGGAGGTGGGATATGATCCGTATCTACAAATGTCCGAGCTGCGGCGGGGCGCTTCAGTACCGTCCCGGAACGGACGAGATGATCTGTCCGAACTGCAGGAACACGCAGGCCATCAGTGCGGTGGACCAGAAGGGGGCTGACGGAAAGCCGGTGGGCCTGACCGGTCAGGAAAGGGCAGACAATTCAGGAAGCGGCGCGGAAAACATGGTGTGTCCGGCCTGCGGCGGCCCGCTGACCACAAATGACCATACGGCTGCGACGTTCTGCCCGTACTGCAAGAGCCCGGCGCTGATCGACAGCCGCTTTGCGGGGCAGTACCGTCCGAGCCGCGTGCTTCCGTTCCAGTTTGACAAGAAGGAAGCACAGAACAAGTTCAAGACCTGGAAGGGAACCGGCCTTCTGACGCCCGGAAAGTTCAAATCCGCCGCGACCATGGACAAGGTGACCGGCGTCTACGTTCCGTACTGGCTGTACAGCTATGCCGGAAACGTCTCGCTTCAGGGCGAGGGACTGAACATGCGCGTCACGCGTCAGGGCGACGACGAGATCATTGAAACCGATCATTACGAGCTGGACCGTACGGTTCAGACGGCCTATGAGAATGTTCCCGCGGACGCCTCCGAGGCTTTCCCGGACGAGAACATGCATGTGCTGGAGCCCTTTGACTTTACGAAGCTGGTGAACTTTACCATGCCCTATATGGCAGGCTTTACGGCGGACACCTATGACTATTCGGCCGCGGATCTCAATGAAAAGATCCGGCCGCAGGTGGAACAGAACATGGTGAACGACGCGCGCGCGACGATTACCGATTACGAAACCGTCAATATTGTCAGCTCACAGGTGAACTATACGGACCAGCGCGCGGAATATGTTTATCTTCCGATCTGGACGCTGATCTTCGAGTACATGGGCAAGAAGTACCCGCTGTACATGAACGGCGAAACCGGGGAAATTGACGGTGTGGTTCCCTACAGCCGCCTGAAAGCCCTGGCCATCTTCGGAATTGCGTTTGCGGTATTCTTCCTGATTGCATTTCTTTTGGGGAGGGTCTTCTGATGAGAAAAACAGCGGTATTAATTCTTACGGCCCTCGCGGCTTTGTTCCTTCTGGCCGGATGCTCGAAAGCCTCCTGGCCGGCAGTTTCGAACTATGTCTTTGATCAGGGCGATTTCCTGACAGCCGAGCAGGAACAGCAGATTCAGAATCACATTCTGGAGCTTCGCGACAAGGTGCAGGCGGATTTCATCGTCGTCTTTACCGACAGCCCCGCGTCAAACGATTACCGCGCGGAAGCGGAGAAGTGCAACAACAGCTTCGTCTCTTCCGGCGGCGGATACGGAGAAGAGAAGGAGACCATCTGCTTCTATGTGGATATGGCGAACCGCTTCTTCTTTGTGGACGAATACAATGTCAATAAAAACTGGCGTCTGTCGGACGGCGATATCGACGGAATCGTTCAGGGAACGGTCCGGGATTATATGTCCCAGGGCAATTATTACGGCGCTTCGATGCAGTTTGTGGACGACGCCTACGGCGCTACAAAGCCCGGCTTCTTCGGAACGATCTGGGGCTGGCTGACCTCCGGCCTTGCGGGCGGCGGCGCGCTCTCCGGCATCCTGATCGGAAGGCATAAACGGCAGCCGGCGACGCCGAAGACCTTCTACCGGAAGGACAACGGGACGGTTCCGCTTCGCGCGAACGACCGTTTCATGGGCACCACGACCGAAGTGCGGCACATCGAACGCCAGCAGTCTTCGGACAGCGGCGGAGGACCGAGCACCATTGATTCGTCCTCGGGCTCCGACGGGCATCATGGCGGAGGAGCTTCGTTCTGATGCCGGAAGGCAGATCAATTCATTCGCTCAGAGTGACGGAAACGGTCACTCTGGGCGTTCATGTATGTAGGACACAGGGTCCGTAACCGACGAACCGGAAAGGAACGAACTGTGACAGAGAACAGCATCCGGCGGATTGAGGAGCTGCAGCAGGAATGCGAAGAGCTCCGCGTACGCCTGAAGGAGGTGGAGGCCGCTTCCGAAGCGAAGGAAAATTTCCTGAGCAATATGTCCCACGATATCCGTACGCCGATGAACGCGATCGTGGGAATGACCGCGCTCGCCAAGAACCATATTGACGAAAAGAACCGGGTGATGGATGCGCTGGACAAAATCGAGATTGCGAGCGGACATCTCCTGTCCCTGATCAATGACGTCCTCGATATGTCGAGGATCAATTCCGGCCGCATGCGGATTCAGGAAGAGCTGTTTCAGCTCAGCGATCTTCTGCACGACGTGCTTGTGATCGTGCGGCCGATGAGTGACGCGCGCGGACATCATTTCAGCTTCGAAAGCGGGGAGATTGTCCGGGAAAGCCTGTACGGCGACGCCCTCCGCTTACGGCAGATCTATGTCAATATCATCAGCAACGCCGTCAAATACACGGAAGAGGGCGGAAACATCCGCGTGCGGGTTTCCGAAGAGAGCCTCGGGGAGCGCTGCGCGCTGATCTTCGAGTGTGAAGATAACGGTATCGGCATGAGCGAGGATTTCCTGCGGCGCATTTTCGATCCCTTCGAGCGCGTGAATTCCAGCACGGTTTCCGGCATCGAAGGCACAGGCCTCGGGATGAGCATCGTGAAGAAGCTGATCGACGCCATGGAAGGGACGATCGAAATCGAAAGCCGGGAAGGAGAAGGTACGAAGGTCCGGATTCGGATCCCGCTCCGCTTCGAGAAGCTGACCGTGCACACCGAGGAACTGCAGGGAAAGCGGGTCGTCCTGATTGAAAACGATCCCGGCATCATCTCGAATTATAAACAGTATCTGGAGGGCAGCGGCCTTCAGCTTGAGATTGTTTCCACAATTGCGGAGGCGGTCTCGGCGCTCACGGAGGCCGATTATCATAAGGAAACGGTTGACGGCGTGATCCTTGGGCAGGAGCTTTGCGCCGACGACGATATCTTCGAGGCGGCTTCGTATTTCAGGAAGTCCTACCCGCATCTCGTGATGATTCTGGCGAAAGAGTGCCGTTTCGAGGAGATCGAATACCGGGCGGAACGCGCCGGAATCGACCGATATCTTCCGGTACCGTTTTTCCGGAAGTCGCTCCTTGGCACGCTGATCGACGCGCTGTCCGCGGCTTCCTCCGTTAGGGACGGAAACGGCGGCATCCCGGATCTTGGCGGAAAGCATATTCTTCTTGCCGAAGACAATATGATCAACCGCGAAATCGCGAAGGAAATACTGATCGCGACCGGCGCGGGGATCGAGACCGCCGAAAACGGAAAAGAAGCACTGCAGCTCTTCGAGGCCTCGGAGCCGGGGCATTTCGCGGTCATTCTGATGGATATCCAGATGCCGCTCATGGACGGCTATACGGCGTCGCGTGAAATCCGGGCGCTCTCAAGAGAGGACGCGAAGCGGATTCCGATCTACGCCATGACCGCCAACGCCTTCGCGGAGGATATTGAAAAGGCCAGAAACGCCGGAATGGACGGCCACCTGGCGAAACCGATTGATATGACGGCCCTGATGCAGGTGCTCCGCCGGCTGAGCTGAAGCCGGATTCCTCGGGGGTGCCGTATGGTTGCATATCAGGAAAAAATCATTGAAAACACAGAGCGGATCGCGGCGCTGATTGCGGAAACCGACGCGGAGCATTCGTCGTTTGACGACTGGTATCTGCGGCGGATGGAGGCCGAAGAAGAAATTGTCCGAAGAAAGGCCGAGAACACAAGGCTTCTTTCGGAGAAGCTCTTCCCGGTTCTTGACCGGCTGTATGAAGCAGATCAGGACACGATCGACGGGCTTCTTGCCTTCGCCGACCGCCTGATGGACTGGAATACCAATCTGGACAACGGAATCTATGTCGTGATTCACGACGCCCTGCTGTCACTTGCCCGTCATGACCGCGACCGGGACCGCATCATCATGGAGCTTTACAAGCTCGGGATGGGGCACTATTATCTGAACCGGGCGCTTCAGGGGATGGATAAGCGCGTGGCGGCGCGGTTCTTTTTCCGCAACGAAATGCTGTTTACGGAAGCGGGCTCGTATCTGAAGTTTTTCGCGGAGATTGAGAGCGAGGAGACGAAGGGCTATATCATCCGGTCGCTCGCGAACATCGCGATCTGCGCCGTGGACCGGAAGAAGCGCGTGGCGGTGACTTCGAGGATCCTGAAAATCATCCGGGATCCGTACTACAGGGAGCTCGCGCCTGGCCTTCCCTGGGACCGTTTCCTGCGTGCCTCCAATCAGCAGATGAGCGCGAATCGGAGCATGCTCTCGAAGGGCGGACTGTCCCCGTCGGAGCTTTCGGAAATTCTGGAAGCCTGTCTTGCGGTTTTCGAGCCGGAAAAGGACCAGGAGAACCCGAATATCCGCTGGCTCTGGCCGTATTATGAGATGGAGTACAGCTGCGGCTTCGCGGACCTTGCCACGACCTGCAGCCGGCTGGAAAAACTGATCCGCCTTCAGCCCTACGACCGCTATGACATGTCCGGACTCTA
This sequence comes from uncultured Lachnospiraceae bacterium, assembly GCA_946632055.1. Classification (GTDB taxonomy): domain Bacteria; phylum Bacillota; class Clostridia; order Lachnospirales; family Lachnospiraceae; genus UBA1267. The sequence goes on along the minus strand of CAMPAR010000016.1, from coordinate 20,404 downwards.
CGGAAACGTTCAGCTTCCGGTCTATTACGGGGAGCTTCTTCGCACGAATCCGTCGCTCCTGGAGGACCCGGAGAAGCGGCAGTTTCTGTCGGAAGCCTATGAGAAGATGCTGAAGACGATCCTCAGCTGTCCGACGGAAAATCAGGACGTTTTTTTCCGTTATGAAATCACGCTGGTCATTTCCGGCTATCATGAAACCGCCGGGACGCGGAGCTTCCGCGAGGTTTCCGGAATTCTCATGAAGCGGATGTTCCCGAGAGAATATGTGGAGGGGCGGATCACAGGAGAGCTGATGCGTTCGATCGCGGCGAGGATCCTCGCCTCGGAGCCGGACTTCTTCGACGATATCCCCTTTGTGAAGGCGATTCAGAACCCGGACGCGAAGGAGGAGCGGATCCTGCAGTACGCGGCGGACTGCGGCCTGTATCACGATTTCGGCCTGCTGAAAATGAACCTCGCGCGCACGATGTCGACCCGGAACCTCTTCGATGAAGAGGACCAGATCATGAGAGTCCACACCCGGTCCGGGCAGGAGGATCTTCTGAAGAACCCCTCGACGGAGAAGTTTGCGGACATCGCCTTCGGACATCACGCCTGGTATAACGGCCAGGGAGGATACCCGGAGGACTACATCCGGACCCGCTCGCCTTACCGGATGATGACGGATATCGCGGCAGTCGCAGTATTCCTGCAGGAAGGGGGCTTTACGGATCTGGAGGAAGCGCTGGCGGAAATCTATGCGGAGGAAGGACGGCGCTTTTCCCCGATGGTCACACGCTATCTCGGGGATGAAAAATTGAAGAAGGAACTGTCGGAGATCCTTTTCGGAAGCCGGGAGGCTTTTTTCAGAGAAGTCTATGACAGCTACACCTTATAAAGGAAAGCATTGAGAGGAGAACAGAAAATGAAAATTGCACTGATTAACGAGAACTCGCAGGCGGCCAAGAATGCGATGATCGCGGAAACCCTGAAGTCGGTTGTGGAGCCGCTGGGTCACGAGGTCGTGAACTACGGAATGTATACGGCGGATCAGGAGAACCAGATTACCTATGTAATCGCTGGCGTCCTTGCGGCGACGCTCCTGAATTCCGGCGCGGCGGACTTTGTCGTTACCGGCTGCGGAACCGGTGAAGGTGCGATGCTCGCCCTGAACAGCTTCCCCGGCGTTCTCTGCGGACATGTGGTGACGCCGCTCGACGGCTTCCTTTTCCGGCAGGTCAATGACGGCAACGCGATCGCGATCCCCTATGCGGAAGGCTTCGGCTGGGGCGGTGAAGTGAATCTGAAATACATCTTCGAGAAGACCTTCGAGTGCGAAGGCGGCGGCGGATATCCGCCGGAGCGTGTCGTGCCGGAGCAGAGGAACAAGAAGATTCTCGACGTGGTCAAGACGATTACGCACAATACCGACATGTGCGATATTCTGGACCGTCTGGATCCGGAGCTTGTGAAGGGCGCTTTCGGCGGAGAGCATTTCAGGGAATACTTCTTCCGGGACTGCAAGGACGAGAAGATCGGTGCGAAGGTGAAGGAGATTGTAGGATAATTCATTATGTATACAGGAACACCCCGGGTTTTTTCCCCGGGGTGTTCCTGTAAGTATGTAACTCGCCTGCGGGATCACTTCGGAATCCGCTGCAGCGCGGCGTTCATCGCGCGGACGGCTTCTTCCGGAATTGCGTCTCCGGCGGCCTTCAGCATCGAATCGAAGCGCATCGAGGCCATCATTTTCTGGAGGTTCGGATTGTCCGCCGTGGATTTTGCCACGTCGCCCCGGCTGTCACGGGCCTTCTGCATGATCGGGCCGACGACGGCGGCAGCGGCGGGATTCGACATCAGCTCGCCGAAGGTGTCGTGGATCGAGAAGAAGCCTTCCTTCAGGTCCTCTTTATCGAACCAGTTGACCACCTTTTTCTTCCCGAAGAAATAAGCGGGATTCGGCTCCGATACGCGGCGGATGCGCATCGTATCTTCAGCAGTCGCGGCGGCACCCGAAAGGCTTCCTTCTGCTGTGACGTGAAGCTCGTGCTCGCCCGTGATCGGCACGCGGAAGCGGAAGATCCGGCGGCCTTCCTGCGTTTCCAGGAGCTTTCCGTCCACATAAAGCGATACGCGGCCGAGGTTCGAGTAGACCTTGACCTCCGTCACTTCCTCGGCGCGGTCCGCATAGCGCGAGCCGCAGAGATGGACAAAGGGCTCCTGCGACCAGGCGGCCTTGTAGAGATAGAACGCGTCCTTGCGGGTCTTGCGGTCAAAGGTCACAAGTCCTTTCTGATTCTGGCCGTTCTTGCCGCCCTCATCCCGGCCGTCGGCCGCGAAATCAAAGAGATTCCAGACGTGGGTGGCAAAGAGGTAGGGCCGCTCTTCGATGCACTGAAGAAGGTGCTCATGATAGACACACTGGTATTCTTCCGTGTAATCGCTGCGCTCCGGAGCGGAGGAGTGGAAAGCGGGATTCGCGTCCGCACCGTACTCGGAGAAGCCTAAGGGGCGCTCCGGGAATTTCTCATGGTATTCATCGAGGAAGCTGTCGTTCTGCTCGAGTTCTCCCAGGTACCAGCCAAAATACAGGTTGTAGGCGCCGAGATCCGCGATGCCGATCAGCGGGCTTTCCTGCTCCAGCATGAAGGCGTGCGCCATTGTCGTCGGGCGCGTGGGGTCCATCTTATGGCAGAGCTCGTTCAGAATCCGGTGGTTTTCGAGAAGATCGTCCGTGACGCCGCCGGAAGCGGAGATTTCGTTCGAAAGCCCCCAGCAGAAGATCGAGGGATGATGATGGCACTGGGTGATCAGCTCCCTCATCTGGGAGATCGTGTTTTCACGGCCGTTTGGCATATGCCGGGTGATATACGGAATTTCCGCCCAGACAATGAGGCCCTTTTCGTCGCAGAGATCATAGAATTCCTGCGCGTGCTGATAGTGCGCGAGGCGCAGGGTGTTCGCGCCGATTTCAAGCGCGATCTCAATATCCTCCCGGTGTTCCTTGACGGTGATCGCGTTTCCGAGCCCAAGCCGGTCCTGATGGCGCGATACGCCCCGGAGCGGATAGGCGCGTCCGTTTAAGAAGAAGCCCTTCTCGGGATCAATTTCGAAGACGCGGCAGCCGAAGCGGGAGAAAATGCAGTCCGAGACCGTATCGCCGGAACAGAGCTCGGCTTTCACGCAGTAAAGATACGGATCACAAAGACCGTCCCAGAGGTGAACGTTTTCAAGCGTGAAAACGACTTCCGCGATGCCGTCGTGAAGCTCGGATGTCAGGATCTTTTCGCCGTCCTCGGCGGGCAGTGTGAAGACAACCCGGTCGCCGCCCGTTGCCCAGGCCGTGACGGTGACTTCGGCGCATTTCTTCTCCAGATCCACAAGCGGCGTGACGCGGATGCCCGGGGTTCCGTCTTTTACGAGTTCAAAGTGCGCGGACGGAACGGTAATCAGATTGACGCTGCGGTACAGGCCGCCGTAGAAGGTAAAGTCGGCCATCTGCGGATAGACGCGGTCGTTCTCGGAATTGTCCACGGCGATTTCCAGAAGGTTGTCATCCTGAAGCGCGTCCGTGAGATCGGTGCGGAAGGCGGAGTAGCCGCCCGCGTGCTCCGTAAGGAGCTGCCCGTTCAGGCGGACGGAAGCGCTCATCGCGGCGCCGTTGATTTCGAGGAAGACGCGTTCGCCGAATTGAAGCGCCGGCTTTTTGAACTGCTTCTCGTAATAAGCGGTTCCGCGCCAGTAGTCATTGCCGCCGTCCTGACCGTCCTTGGCGTTCCAGGTGTGGGGCAGGTCAACCGGCGTTTTTTCCTCGTCGGGCTTATGAAAAAGCCAGTGTTCATTGAAGGGGGTAACTGTTCTCATTCTTTGCCTCCTGATCAGCATATTTGTGAATTGTGATAATCGTGTCGAAAATGCATTGTACTTACATTATAATGCAAGCTGCGTGAACGAACAAGCCACAACATTTGATTTTTTGTATCTTTTCGGGACAGGCTGCGCCAGAAATCACCTGCGGAAGAGGTTCCTGTCCCTGCGGCGGCATTTTCCGGTTGACAGTCCTCTTTCCGGGATTTATGATAAAAAGAAAAGAGACCGTGAAAAGGCGGCTTCAGGAATGGCTGCCCTGGGAGTGAGAAATCGCTTCCGTAAAATGACAGGAGGCTGTATGTTTGACTTTCTGAAACGGAAAAAGAGAAAAGTGGAAATAAGCGGGGTCTATGCCGGACCCCGCGAGATCGGAAGGCCGGATCCGGCGGAGACAGGAGCCGTCTATGCCGGTCCGCAGAATATGGAGTGGCCTAAGGGCGTGATGGGCCGCGTGTATGCCGGTCCGAAGCCGGTATCGCCCGATAAGCCGGAGAACGGGAACCCGTCTGACGCGGAGATCGAAGATGTCTACGGCGGTCCGGACATGTGGGACGGACCGGAGGAGGAACCGGTCGAAGAGGAGGATCTGAAGCCGTATCCCGGGAATTTTGCGGAAGAGGAGGAAGGAAACTGGCGCGTCTGTCCCGCTTGCGGGGCGAAGGTCCCGGAAAATTCTCCCTTCTGTACGGAGTGCGGCACGCCGCTGAAGGATCAGGAAGACAAACCGGATGATGCCGCCATGAAGATGGTCTATGCGGGACCGGATTTCTTCCTGAACCGTCAGGGCTGACGAAGCCCGCATGCAAAGAGGAAGCGCTATGAAGTATCGGCTGAACAGCATTGTCTGGGAAATCACGCTGGCCTGCTGCTTCTCCTGCAAATACTGCGGGTCTTCCGGCGGAAGAGCGAGGGAGAATGAACTTACGACCGAAGAATGTCTCTCTGTCGTGAAGCAGCTGTCGGAGCTCGGATGCAAACGGGTGAATCTGATCGGCGGCGAAGTCTTCATGCGGAAGGACTGGGAGGAGATTGTCCGGGCTCTTCGGGACGCAGGTCTCCGTGTCACGATCATTACGAATGGATTCCTTTTCGGGGACGCTTTGGTGGACACGCTGAAGACGCTTCAGGTGGAATCCGTCGCCGTCTCGATCGACGGACCGAAGGACGTCCATGACAAGTACCGGCAGGAGGGCTCATTTCAGCGCGCGGATCAGGCCATCCGGGTGCTGACAGAGGCCGGGATTCCGGTGTCCGTGATCAGCACGCTGAACGCGGAGAATGTGAAGCGTCTCCCGGAGATGTACCGGTATCTGGAGCCGCTCCCGATCTTCGCATGGCAGCTGCAGGCCTGCTCGCCGATGGGCAACGCGGCAAACGGAGGCGTGCCCTGGCGCTTTTCCTTCCGGGAAGCGGTGGACTTCGTGGAAAGGCACCGGAGAGAAGCGCCGTTCGCGCTCGGAATTGCGGACAACATCGGATATTATACGGAAACGGAAGGCTCGCTTCGCGGCGTACAGAACGGCCGCTTCCGCTTTACCGGCTGCCGCGCCGGACTCACGTCGCTCGGCATCGATTCTGTCGGGAATGTGCGCGGCTGCGAGTCGATGTACGATGAACGCTTCAATGAAGGAAATCTGCGCGAGAAAAGCCTCCGGGAAATCTGGGAGGACGAGAAGGCCTTTTCCTATAACCGGGGCTTTCAGAAGAAGTTTTTGACCGGAAAATGCGCGTCCTGCAGCGTTTCGGCCTATTGTGCGGGCGGCTGCCGCTCTTACAACTGGTTCACGCATGGAAAGCTGTATGAAAACATCGGCTGCGCGCGGGAGATTCCGGAAGAAAAGAGGTGAAACAGAATGAGTTCGAGCATGATGACTATCAGGACTTCGGATAACCGGGTCGTCGCTTCCTCGGCGGTCCCGGCGGGCTACGCCTGCAGCGGGATCTTCTCACCGAAGATGAAGCATGAACGCGTGCCCTTCACCGTGCTTTCCTTTGTGCAGGATTACCCGAGAAAGATCCGCATTTACGCGATGTCGGACGAGATGTTCACGACCTATAAGAACCCGGTCATCAAAAAGGCGCTGAGGCAGGTGCCGGGCATTCTCTGGGACTCTGTCCGGGATTTTATCGATCCCTGGCTCTATGTGAAGGAGACTGCGGAGTATATGGCCGAAATGAGGCTGACGGAGACCGCGAGGGCGACGCTGCCGAGCGTTTTCGACCGGAATCTCCGGAAGAAGCTGGCGGATTTCCGGGCGGAGTACGACGTCTACTTCCAGTATGAAGCCATGGGCGGCGCGCCGACCTATCCGCAGAACGTGATGTTCCGGTCGATTCTGTCGCGCTATACCGGCGAGAAGGACGGAATTCCTTTCGTGGTATACGCAGGCGTGGATTACAAGGGAATTGAATACTATACGACGGCGCCGACCGGTTACGGGATGTTCGGCATGGGCGGTGCGCGGCAGCAGGCGAAGGGGAGCTATGTGTTCGGAGAGGGCAGCCCCTGCGACGCGATCGAATGGGGCGCGGAGAACCGTTTCGTCCTCATCACGCCGGCGGAGTACGAGAAGGAAGCGTCTTCGGCCTTTATCGACGTCGTATCGACCTGGCAGATGGAGCCCTCGCTTCGCAGCGAGTTTATCCGGCTGCGCTCGGAGCGGGCCGGATGGAGGCTGCAGCAGAGCCTGCAGTACCAGCAGATGGCGAATCAGGCGCGGATGAATCTGCAGTACCAGCAGCAGAAGCTGACGCGGATGCTGCAGGAAAACTCGCAGCAGATTTCCGCCGGAATCATGGACAGCTGGAATCAGAAGATGGCCTCGGAGAGCCGGATCAGCCAGAACTATTCGGAAGCTGTGCGGGGCGTCAATACCTATTATACGACGGACGGCCGCCCGGTCGAGGTTTCCGTGACGGCCGATCATGTCTACGAAAACCGCTACGGGGATGTGTACGGCGTGTCCGGCGCGGCGCCGGACCAGGAGACGCTGAACCGCCTGAACTGGACGGAACTCTAAGAGGCGTCAGCCTTTAAAAGGAATGGAGCATACATGGGCTTAAGCATCAAAAAGCAGATACCGGTTTATATCCTGATTGCCGCGAATGTGATCATCTTTATCCTCGGCTTTTTTGCCTATGATAAATACGACTGGATGATGAACGCGCAAACGGTGTACGCGGATCACGAATACTGGCGGGTGCTTTCCTCCATGTTCCTTCACGCGGATATCCGCCACATCACCTTCAATATGATTTCCCTTTTCGGCCTTTCGGGGCTGGTGCTCCTGACGCAGCCGGTGTGGAAATACTACACCCTGTACTTTGCCTCCGGCATCGCGGGCGGGCTTGCCGACGCGGGCTTCCGATATCTGATGCGGGACAATACCTGGTCGCTCGGCGCTTCCGGCGCGATCATGGGGCTTCTCGGCGTCAATGCGGCCTTCTATATCAAGAACCGGAAGCTTCTGGATAAAGCAGTGCTGAAAAGCCAGCTTCTGAGACTCGGCATTTACGCGGCGATCAATCTGGTCCCGGACAGCAGCTCCGTGGACTATCTGGGACATCTCTTCGGCTTTATTTTCGGCTTCCTGTTCGGGATGATCCTGGTAAAGCGCGGAAGATAGAGAGAAAGCGGCCGGGAGGCTTTTCCCGGCCGCTCCTGTTTTATGATAAACGGAGGCTTATCTGCCGCCGAAGATTCTTCCGAAGAAACCGGAAATGCTGCTGCCGATCCGGGAGAAGAAGCCCGGCTCGGAAGTCTCGGAGCCGGCATCGGCATCCGGCTGTACGGATTCGGAGGAGTCGAGATCCCCGGCATCGGCCGTTGGAGCAGTTGCTCCTCCGGTGCTGTTTTCGGCGTTTTCTGAACCGCGCATCGGACCCATACCGCTTCTCTCGCCCATATCACCAGACTGTCCCATGCCGCCTCTCTGTCCCATGCCGTCCATCATGCCGTCCGGGCCGGAGACGCCGCAGGAGTTGTCGACGGTACCGTCGGCGATGTAAAGAAGTCCGTCATAGTCAATACCGCAGTCGACAGCCGTTGCGGCGCTGTGGATCGTCGTGGAACCGCCGACAGCGTTGACGTTTCCGTTCGAGTCCAGACCGTCGACGCCTGAATTCACTGTCCAGGTCCCGCCGGTGATATTGATCGAGAAGGTCAGGGAATCCGCATAGGTATTGTCGCTGTTTGCAGCGTTGATTCCGTCGTCAGAGGCCTGAATCGAGCCGGTACCGCCGAAAAGATTGACCACGGTGCCCTCAAGTCCTTCGTTGCTCGAAAGAATATTGATGGCCGGGCCGGAACCGTCCTCCGAGCCGATCGTCAGGATCCGGTCCGCGTGGATCGCGTCGTCGCCTGCCGTGATATTCAGAGTTCCGGAGAGAATCGTCAGGTCATAGCCGCTGTTGATTGCGTCGTTCGCCGCGGTGATATTGAGGGTCAGATCGCCGTCGATGACGAAGGAAGGCGTGTCCGCGTCGCCGACCTTGATACCGTTCTTGCAGGCAGAAGCATCGATCGTGAGCGTTCCGGTGCCGGTGAGTGCGACATTTGCGCCGTCCTTGATTTTCAGAGCGGCTCCGTCAAATGCGTCCGCAATCTCGGTATCCGTGCTGGTCTCGTCCGCCGGATCCTCGGCGTCTGTGAGGGTGACGTTTCCTTCGACAATGATCTTCACTTCGCTGCCTTTATTGCAGGAGACGGCCGCGCCGCTTGAGGAGCTGAGATCCAGGTCCTTCAGGATCAGAACCACGCCGGTCGTTCCCTTCTTGACGGTAATATTTCCGTCTTCGCAGCTGCCGGTGATGATGTAGGTGCCGGCGGATTCGATTTTGACTTCGCTGTTTTCGTCCGTCATCACGATGGTTTCGGCGTTCGCTTCATCCGCCGTGAGAGTGATCGCCGTATTTTCGGCGTCGCTTGTCACGATCTCGGAGGGCTCCTCCTGATAAGTGACGTTCTGGTCCATCATCTGTCCGCCAGCCATACCGCCCATCTGAGCTCCGGGCCCCGTCATCTGGCCGCCCTGAGGCATTTCGCCCTGTCCGAATTCAGGCATTTCACCCTTTTCAAACTGAGGCATCCCGGACATATCCGGAGGCATCATGCCTTCCGGCATCTGGCCGTTTCCGGGCATCTGACCTCCGCCGAAGCCGCCCTGGCCGTTTCCGTTCCTTCCGCCGTTTCCAAAGGTAAAACCGCCCTGCTGTCCTTTTGCAAGTGCAGTGTCGGAAAGGGTGCTGGTTTCCGATGCCTGTGCGGTATCGTCGGATGCCGCGTAGGAAGCCGTACCTCCGATGCCGGCCGTGAGCATGGCCGCCGCGCTGATGCCGATCAAGGCTTTTTTCCAGTTCTTTGTAAGCTTTCTGTTCAGATTCATGATATACCTCCTTTAAGGTTTCGGACCGCTTTTATCCGCGGCCGCTGTTTGATCTTTTCTGTTGTCGTTGATCCGGCGGTTTTTCCTTTGGATGGCGCAAGTATATCAGGCCTTGCTGAAACAAAGCTGAAAATTTGTTCATCTCCCAGAATAAATGCGAAGCATTTCGAATGTGGGATGCCAGCCGCATCCCACGAGGAGGATGGAAACGGTTGACAGCGTCCTTTTCAGGGGGTAAACTATAACTGATTTTTACAACAGGAGACACCACATGAATATACTGATTAAATTCCTCAGCAAGGAACCGGTTGAAAATCTGATCACCACCATGCACTGGCGGCTGAACAAGGTGATCTTTTTCGGATATGAAGATTATCTGAAGCTCCGGCAGAAGGATACGGAGCGCTTCCTGAATAAATACTGCGGCGTCGAGCGGGTGGAATTCCACGCGGTTTCTCGAACGAATCTCGCGAATATCCTGAAGAAAATCCGGGACGAGGTGGCGGCGGAGCATGCGAGAGGCAACCGGGTGTATCTGGATCTGACCGGCGGGAAGGGGCAGGTGCTCGCGGCCTTCGGCATGGTGGAGAAGGAGCTTTCCCTGCCGATGCACCTGTACTGGATCAGCGAGGACCGCCTGATCGAGTACTGCGAGGACAGGGAAAGGCGCCTGTCAGAGACAGTGCAGCCGCAGTCCGTCGAGCTTGACCTCGACCGCTTCATCGAGATGCGGGGCGGCGTCATCAATTACCGGATGCATAAGGAAATCAAGGAGATTGACGATGATGAGACCGAGGAGGTTGTGAATGCGATCTGGGAGATGTTTGAAAAGTATGAGAATCAGTGGTCGTCGCTTTCCGGTTTCCTGCAGAAGACGCTGAGATCCGAGAGCCTCTCGGTCGATCTTGACGCGCGGGAAACGCGGGAGAATCTTAAGAAAACCCGCGCCTTCACGGATGAATTCCTGGAAACGTTCCTAAGAGAAGGAGAGATGCGCGGCATTTTCCGGGAGGTGGAGTGCTCGAGAAGGAGCTTCCGCTTTACTTTCCGGAGCCGCACGGTTCGGAACATCCTGACGGACGCCGGCTCGATCCTCGAGCTGCATACCTACCAGATCCTCCGCGCGCTGACGCCGAACTGCAAGGTTGGCGTGCATCTCGACTGGGACGGCGTGATTCACACGAAGTCCGGGCGGGATGTTGTGAATGAAATCGACGTGCTGGCGCTGCACGGCCTGATTCCGACCTTTGTCTCCTGCAAGATCGGAATGGCCGACAAAAACGCGCTGTACGAGCTTTCGGCTGTCGCAGCGCGTTTCGGCGGAAAATATTCCAAAATGATGCTCGTGACGGCAAAAGGAATGTCGGAAACGGACCTTCTGCGCGCCGAAGAGATGGAAATCCGGGTCATGAATCGAAATCTGGAACCTCTAACTCGGGAAAAAGCGGATGAAGCGCTTCTCTGACCTGCAGCATCCGGCCGTAGTATTCGCTGAAAAATAAATCCGTGGAATACCGGCCTTCGGAGCCTGCGCTGGAAAAATCGGCTTCCGCCTGGTAAGGCGCCAGGAAAAACACCTTTAACACATAGCTTGTGACGGAACTCCTGCTCTCATCGGTTAAGAGCGGGAGTTTTTCTTCCATCAGCTTCAAAAAGCGGTGCCAGCTCATGATATAATCGTGATAGCCCTCGGCGTCCGCCTCATCAAGCCATTCCCGGATCCGGACCTTGTAGCGGTCGTGCTTGCGGCACTCCAGGGTCTGGAGGAAGTATTTATAATCGTCGTTTTCGTAGAAGCGGCCGAGCGGGAAGAGGCGACAGATGCCGGGGCGCATCGCGTGGATCCGGCAGCGGCCGTTTTCATCCAGGAAGTGACAGGCCGACCGCGCGTCCATTTTCATCTTCGGAAGGAGCATTTCGTCGATCATCACAAGCTCCAGCTCTTCCTGAATCAAACTCATGAAATCCCGGCCGGTGACCGCGCGGAGGCGCGAGAGGTCCAAAGGATCCAGCACCAGTCCCTCCGTGTCATGACAGCAGGAGGAGCAGCCGGCGCAGTCAGAGCACCCGAGCCGGCACAGATCGTCTATTTCATACAGCTTTCCGTCGGAAATCTCCGACAAATCAATGGTTCTTTTCATACGGTCATCATAGCATAGAGCGGCGGGCTTGTCAAAGGAGAAAGAATACTTCTTGACAAACAATACTATATGATGTATAGTATTCTGTGAAAGGAGGTATTTCCGATGGATAATCAGATGAAGCGCGGACTTCTGGATGTGTGCGTACTTGCGGCCATCCGGAATGAGGAGTCCTACGGATATCAGATCATCAAGGACGTCAAACCGTTTATTTCGATCTCCGAGTCGACCCTCTACCCGATCCTCCGGCGGCTGGAGGACAGCGGAATGATGAATGAGCATTCCGTCGAGCACAACGGCCGCCTGAGAAAATACTATCATATTACGAAGCCGGGAATCAGACGCCTGGAGGAATTCACGGAGGAGTGGAAGGAAATCATGGCGATCTATGAATTCGTGAACGGACGAATGGCCCGGGCAGCGATCGATGAAAGGGTGCAGGAGCGCATCCCCGGGAAGGAGGAAAATTATGAACAGGTATGAATTCTTGGCCGCCTTAAGTGCAAAGCTCAGTGATTTATCTCCTTCGGATCAGCGCCGTGTGACTGATTTCTACAGCGAGATGATCGACGACCGGATCGAGGAGGGGCTGACGGAAGAGGAGGCAATCGAATCCTTCGGCGATCCAGAGACGGACGCGAGGGAAATGCTGGAGGAGCTTCGCAGGTCCGGAAGGCTTGAAATCAAAGCCGACGAACCCGCAGAAAAGATCGAAGAGGCCGAGAAGAACGGAGAAAGCGCAGCTTCTTACACAGGACTTTCCGAAGAAGCGATCAATGAAGCCATTAAAAACATCCGACCCGAGGAACCCGTGCCGGTGCCGAGCGGCGCTGACGTCGCAGGAAGGACCAGGAGGAAGCTGGTTCCGGCGCTGATCCTGATCTTTGCGGGAATCGGCATCGCGATCATCCTGACCATGCTTGCCGTCCGCGTCACCGGAATGACGCTGTCCTTCTTCCCCTGGATCAACCGGACGGATAACCATACCATCGATCGTAAGATCAGCAGCCTGAAGGTGGAGGTTTCGTCAGCCGACGTATTCGTAACGGATTCCGGGAGCGATATGGTGACGGTGAAGGTCCCCCGCGGAGCAAAGAGCAGATATACGATTTCCTTCGAAGGCGAGACCCTGATCATCAGAAGCAGCTACAGTCCGGTGATGCATCTTTTACCGTTTGCCGGCAGCGGAAACGTCGAGATCGGCCTTCCTGCAAAAGCATCCGCGGCCAGCTATGTGCTGGACAGCGGTTCCATCGAGACCTCGAGCGGGGACATCAGCGTTTCCGGCGAAATTCTGGTAAAGGATACGCTGTCTTTATGGACCAGCAGCGGAGACATCCGGATCGCGGGAGACAATCTGGCCAGTGCGGTATCCGGCAAACTGAGTATCAGGACGTCGAGCGGAGACGTCAGGCTGGATGATATCATGGCGAAAAATCTGGAAATCAGGACCTCAAGCGGAGACGTTTCTTCCTCGGAGTCCAGAGTTTCCGATCTCGACATTTCCACATCGAGCGGAGAGATTGATTTTTCCGAGGCGAAGCTTGCAAGCCCGGGACTGGAGCGCTTTGTGATCAAAAGCACGAGCGGCGATGTGAAGATGGAGCTTATGAAGATCCCGTACATTCAGACGAATACGATCTCCGGAGACGAAAGGGTGGAGCCCTCATCCGCATCCGAAGGCGCTTCCGACCGGTATGTCATCTCAACGACGAGCGGGGATATTACCGTAAGAAGCCGAAAGTGAAAAGAGCCTTGCAAGTTCTCTTCTCCTGTGCTAATATGTTTTCAAAGCTACAGTCTGCCGGAGCGGTTTCATGGGCAGTCTGAATACACAAAAAGGGAGAAGCTTAAAATGTTTTTTAACAAACCGGAAGAAGTAATTGCAATGACCCCGCTGTGGGAAGGTGAGCGTCTGGAGGACGGACGTCCGAAGGTACCGGCAAGCGTTCTGGACAGAATGCGCAGACTGACGTTGGAGGAAGTCTGGGGCCTCGCATATTCACAGGGCTTTGAGTTCCAGACCGAAGCACATCTTCTGACCACCCATCCGACCGATACCGGTCATCGCCTTGTCGGACGCGCCGTGACCTGCGTCTGCGTGCCTTTCCGTCAGGACCTGCACGATGTGGCGACCGCCGAGTCCCGCGAATTCGGCTTCAAGGGCGGCTACAACAAGTCGGCAGTCGACCGTCTGGTCGAGGACGACGTCATGGTCGTCGACCTGTTTGACAAAATCTATTACGGAACCTTCTTCGGCGGCAATCTGTCCACGCAGGTCAAGAATAAGACCAAGCGCGGCGGCGCGGTCATCTGGGGCGGCATCCGCGATCTGGACCAGATCAAGCAGATCGAAGGCATCCAGATTTATTACCGCGGCGTTCATCCGACCCCGATCCGCGACTACATCATGACCGGCTACAACGCGCCCTGCCGGATCGGCGAAGCGATCTGCATGCCCGGCGACGTCGTATTCGGCTCCAATGAAGGCGTGTGCTTCATTCCGGCCCACATGGCGGAGAAGGTTGTTGACAGCGCCGAGAAGTCTCACCTTCGCGACGACTTCGGCTTTGAGCGGCTGAAACAGGGCGTCTATTCCGCAACGCAGATTGACGCGATGTGGTCCGAAGAAATGTGGCAGGATTTCCTCGGCTGGCTCGAGACCAGCGAGATCGCGGCTCCGTTCAAGTATCTTGACTGGACAGAGGATGTGGAGCGCGCGCGTGAAATCCGCGAGAACCCCGAGAAAGCCCGTGCGAACTGGCGCGGTCCGAGAACCGATAATCCGCCGGCAGGCTCCACGGTCAGCGGACGTTCCACCATTTAATTACAGTGAATTTAAAGTCCTCCCGTACCAAAAAGGCTGCGGGAGGACTTGTTTTCCTTTAGAGGGTTCGATTTATTCGCGGGCGATATCCCGAAGCGTCTGCAAAGTCAATTTATCTTTCTTTTCGCATCTTGAAAAAAACTGGCGAGATGGTATAATAAAACAGAATGGTATAGAAGGCCTCATTCGAAATGCTTCACATTTTGAATGACGGCGGAGAGAAAGGTTTTATCAGATAAAAGGTTGCAAATATATGAAGAATAATAAACGGTCCGGCATGCTGCTGATCACGATCCTGCTCGCTGCTGTCCTGGCTTTCAGCGGCTGCCGGAAGAGAGAAAACAATCCTTCCGCGGAGGCGTCCTCCGAAAGCATCAGCCGTGAGGCAGAGACTCCCGAAGAGAAGACGAGTGAAGAATCCGAAAGCGCGAAGAGCGGCGAAACGGAATCCGAAAGCGCGAAGGAAACGGAAAAATCGGAAGAAACCGCGACGGGCAGTACGGAGGAATCCTCCGAGGAAGAAAGTACGGAAAATTCCTCCGAGGAGGAAACATCTTCGCCTGAGGAAAGCACCGAAAGCTCATCGGAACCTGCCGAGACGGCGCATGTCCATACGCTCGAGTTCATTCCGGGCGTGTATGCTTCCTGTACCGAGGCCGGACATTATGAATATTACCGCTGCAGCGGCTGCGGCGCCTGCTTCCGGGACGCGGAGATGACGCGCTTTATCGCTTCCTTTGACGAAATCACGATCCCGCCGACAGGACATCACCTTGAGGTTCATGAAGCAAAACGGCTGGACTGTAATGAGAATGGTCTCACGACCACCTACTACGAATGCACAAACTGCGGGAACTGTTATTTCGACGAGGCGGCGACGGAGATTGTTCCGGATCCTGCGGCGCTTGTGACGGACGGAGCACATCAGCTTTCGCATGTCGACGCGGTTGCGGCAAGCTGCACGGACTTCGGCGTGAAGGAGCACTGGAAATGCGCGATCTGCTACCGGCGCTTCTATGACGCGGAGGCGAAAGAGCCTGTCGAGGATCCGGAGCGGGATCTTGTCATTCCGGCGGTGCCACACAGCCTCCAAAAGGCAGAGGAAGTGAAGCCAGACTGCGTGCATCCGGGCGTGAAGGCGCATTATGTCTGCAGCGTCTGCGGCGCGCTCTTCCTCGATGAAGAGGGAACTGCGAAGGCGTCGGACAAGGATCTTGAGATCTCGGCGACAGGCATTCATACCATCACAAAGGTTTCGGAGAAGCCCGCGACAGAGGAAGCGGAAGGCGTGCGCGAGCATTATGTCTGCAGCGTCTGCGGCGGACAGTTCCGGGATGCCGACGGCATGCAGAATGTGACGGCGCAGGAGCTCGTGATTCCGAAGCTCGAACCGACCAAAGAAGAGGAGAGCTCTGACTCGTCGGGCAGTTCGGAAGGATCGTCCGAAAGCGCATCCGGGTCTGAAAAGGGCAGTGAGTCCTCTTCAGAGAAGAGCGGACAAAAACAATGAAAAACAGGGGCTTTCGGGAAGCAGATTCAAGTTGACTTCCCGGAGCCCCTTTGTTATAATTTATAAAATACACTTTTGAGAAAGACAAAGGAAGAATTACGAAAAGCCAGAGAAAAGGAGAAAAAATATGGGCCGTATTATCGGAGAAGGTATTACATTTGACGATGTTCTGCTGATTCCCCAGTATTCGAATGTCACCCCGAACATGGTCTCGCTGAAGACGAGACTGACGAAGAAGATTACGCTGAATATTCCTCTTATGAGTGCCGGTATGGACACTGTCACCGAGCATCGCATGGCGATTGCTATGGCCAGACAGGGCGGTATCGGCATTATTCATAAGAACATGTCGATTGAGGCTCAGGCGGACGAAGTGGACAAGGTCAAGCGCTCGGAGTTCGGCGTCATTACCGATCCCTTCTATCTTTCGCCGGAGCACACCCTCGCGGACGCGAATGAACTGATGGCCAAATACCGCATTTCCGGCGTCCCGATCACTGAAGGCCGGAAGCTGGTCGGCATCCTGACGAACCGCGACCTGAAGTTTGAAACCGACTACAGCCGGAAGATTTCCGAATGCATGACCTCGGAAGGCCTTGTCACGGCCAAGGTCGGCACGACGATGGAAGAGGCCAAGAAGATTCTCGGCGCGGCGCGCGTGGAGAAGCTGCCGATTGTGGACGATGACTTCAACCTGAAGGGTCTCATCACGATCAAGGATATTGAGAAGGCGATCAAGTACCCGAATTCCGCGAAGGATGACCAGGGCCGTCTTCTGTGCGGCGCGGCTGTCGGCGTGACGGCAAATGTTCTCGACCGTGTGGACGCGCTCGTCGAGGCCGGCGTCGACGTTATTGTCATCGATTCCGCGCACGGCCATTCGCAGAACATCATGAACACCCTGAAGAACATCAAGGCAAAGTATCCGGAGCTGCAGGTCATCGCGGGCAATGTGGCGACCGGCGAAGCAACCCGGGACCTCATCGAGGCCGGCGCGGACTGCGTCAAGGTCGGCATCGGACCCGGCAGTATCTGCACGACCCGTGTCGTGGCCGGCATCGGCGTACCGCAGATCTCCGCGGTGATGGATGCGTATGAAGTCGCGAAGGAATACGACGTGCCGATCATCGCGGACGGCGGCATCAAGTTCTCGGGCGATATCGTGAAGGCGATCGCGGCCGGCGCGAACGTCTGCATGATGGGTTCGCTCTTTGCCGGATGCGATGAAGCGCCCGGCGCAACCGAGCTCTATCAGGGCCGCCGCTACAAGGTCTACCGCGGCATGGGTTCCCTCTCCGCCATGGAAGCCGGGTCGAAGGACCGCTACTTCCAGGAAGGCGCGAAGAAGCTCGTTCCGGAAGGCGTGGAAGGCCGCGTTCCCTACAGAGGACTCGTTGAGGATACCGTGTTCCAGCTCCTCGGCGGCCTGCGCTCCGGCATGGGCTACTGCGGCACACCGGACATCGAGAGCCTGAAGGAGAACGGAAAGTTCATCAAGATTTCGGCAGCGGGCCTTCGTGAAAGTCATCCGCACGATATCCACATTACGAAAGAGGCGCCGAACTACAGCGTCGAAGAATAATTTTTTCAATGAAACACCTGGGAAAAGTTCTGCTGAAAAAATTAGCTGCTTTACTTGCGGTGCTCTATATGATGACCGCTCTTTCAGGCTGTCTTCTTGGCCCTGCGGCCCTCCTCGGATCGGCGCTTTTCGGCGGCGATGAATCGGATGAGGAGAGCACGGCCCTGTCGACGGCCGGAGAGAGCGGTTTTTCCGTGACTGCCGCGCCTGACATTCCGGAAAAAGACGGAGAAACGGAGACGGAAAGCGGCACGGAGCCTGAG
Source organism: uncultured Lachnospiraceae bacterium (assembly GCA_946632055.1). GTDB lineage: Bacteria > Bacillota > Clostridia > Lachnospirales > Lachnospiraceae > UBA1267. Next base: position 2,848 of record CAMPAR010000016.1, on the reverse strand, counting down.
GAGCCTTCGGAAGAGACGGAGAGCATCTCTTCTTCGGAAAGTACTGCTCCCTCCACCGAAAACACTGCTCCCTCCGCGGAAAATGCCGAAATGAAGGTCGACAATAAGAGCGGCGAGCTCGTGATTTCCCGCCCTTCGCGGGATCAGGAGACGCCGATGGGAGAAAAGGGGCTCTGGACCTTCTTCGTTTATCTCTGCGGAACGGATCTCGAGTCCGCGGGGAACGGAGAAGGCGGCATGGGCACGATGGACCTCTCCGAAATGCTGGAGAGCAGCCGCTCCTCCCGCGTGCGCTTCGTCGTGGAGACCGGCGGAACCGCCTACTGGTACCGGAATACGGCGACGGCCCGCGTGAACGAGCGCTGGCTGATCGAGGACGGGAAAAAGACCTTGCTTGCGAATGTCGGAAAGCGCTGCATGGGCGCTCCGGGAACGCTTGCGGATTTCTTAAGCTTCGGCATTGAAAACTACGCCTCAGAAAAGATGGGGCTTGTGTTCTGGAATCACGGCGGCGGAAGCATTACCGGCGTCTGCTTCGACGAGCTTTACGACTACGATTCGCTGACGCTTGCCGAAATCAGCACGGCGCTCGGAAACATCTCGCGTCTGATGACGGACCGCTTTGAAATCATCGGCTTCGACGCCTGCCTGATGGGGACGCTCGAAACCGCGAATATCCTGGCAAATTACGCACGCTACATGGTGGCCTCCGAGGAAAGCGAGCCCGGCTCCGGCTGGGATTATTCGACCCTCGGAGGGTTTCTTACGGCGCATCCGGAGGCGGACGGCGCGGCGGTCGGAAAGGAAATCTGCGACCGCTTCTATGAAGCCTGCGTCGAGATGAACGACGCGGACATCGCCACGCTTTCCGTCGTTGACCTTGCGAAAATTGATCCGCTTCTTGTTTCCTTCAACCGCTTCTCTCAAGAGATCTATGAGGCGGGCTCGGACAGCGCGCTCCTCACGGAGCTCGTGCGCGGCATCCGGAGCGCGGAAAACTTCGGCGGCAACAACCGGATCGACGGCTATACGAACATGGTCGACCTCGCCGGCATGGTGCGTTCCGCCTCGTCCCACGCGCCCTCGTCGGAGGAGGTGTTACGCGACCTGAAAAACGCGGTCGTCTATCAGATTTCCGGCGCGGATCATGAAAACGCCGGCGGCCTTTCCCTGTATTATCCGCTGGAAATCGGCGGAAGCTCGGAGCTTTCGACGTTCAGCGCGATCAGCGTCAGCCCTTATTACCTGTCCTTCGTGGACCGGCAGGCGCACGGCAGCGTGTCGGACGGCGATACAGAGAATTATGACGACGACACCTGGTTCTCGGACGACGGCTTCTGGAGCTGGCTTTTCGAAGAAGGCGGCGGAGACTACGAGGACTATGAAGAGGAGGAGCCCGGCTGGGAATCCGAAGGCTCCTACGGTACGGGGGAAGAGCCCGGCGCGGGCGACAGCTACTGGGATTATCTCGACGGCTACGAGACGACCGGAGAGAGCAGCCTCATCACCTTCGAGGTGGCTCCGCAGCTTGACGAAGAGGGAAATTACTATTTCGTTCTGGATGACGACGGCTGGTACTATACCTCGGACGTGCTCGCCTATGTGTATCAGATCTCGCCGGACGGCGAGGACGTGATCGAGCTCGGCGAAACGATCGACGTGGAGGCCGACTGGGAATACGGCTTCTTCGCGGACCAGTTCGACGGCTACTGGATTTCCCTTCCGGACGGCCAGAATCTCGCACTTTATATCGTCGACTACGCGGACGACTATGTGATTTACTCGAGTCCGGTCTATCTGAACGGCGAGGAGACGAACCTGCGCCTCAAGCAGTATTACGAGGACGGGCGCGTCGTAATAGAGGGCGCCTGGGACGGCATTACGGACTACGGCGCTTCCGCACGGGAAACGAAGACCGTGGCGCCGGGAGATGTGATCCTCCCGCGCTATTATGCCTGGAACCTGGATACCGAGGAGGATCTTGAATACACGGGCTGGGAGTATACCGTCACCGAGGACACCGAACTGTACTACGAGCTGATGGAGACCGGCGACTATCTCTACGCCTTCTGCATCGATGACATCTTCGGCGATTACTATATGACGGACTTTGTGATGTATACCGTCGAGGAGGATGGGAGCATTACGTATTACGAGGAATAGACAAAAACAGTAAATGACAGTAAAAACTGACTGAAACAGTAAACGACAGTAAAAATACTTCAGCCATTCCGGCGGGCGGAAGAGAAGTTCTCGAAAATCCCGCCGGATGTTTTTATGAAATTTCATGAAATCGATTTCAAAAAAGTGCTTGACAAATGGGCTTCTTTCGTCTATGATGTGGATATGAAATCGATTTCAGACTTGTCTGTTCCGTCGATATGCTTAAAAACGGGCAGCATGATGGGAAGACTATCGGAGAGAGAGCCTGAAACCGGAGAGAAAGGGGAAAGATATGGCCGGAAAAAAGATCACCGATGCGGCCGTGGTAAAGCGCAAGGCCAGCCTTGGCAAGCGCCTTTTCCAGGGAAGGACACTGCTTCTGATGTGTGTGCCCGCGATCATCTTTTTCATTGCGTTCAGCTACATGCCGCTTCCCGGTATTTATGTGGCGTTCGTTAAGTACAACTACAGAAAAGGTATCTTCGGCAGTAAGTTCATCGGACTTGCCAATTTCGAGTTCGTGGCGCAGTCCGGAAAGCTCTGGACACTGACGAGAAATACGATCCTTTTCAATGTCGTGTTCATTATTCTCGACAACCTCGTGGCGGTTGTTACGGCAATTCTTCTGAAGGAAATCCAGTCGAAGGCCTTCCGTAAGGTTTCTCAGACCATGATGTTCCTGCCG
>CAMPAR010000015.1 GCA_946632055.1 uncultured Lachnospiraceae bacterium | reverse complement strand
TCGCCCGGGTCGCCCTGACGGCCGGAACGGCCGCGCAGCTGGTTGTCGATACGGCGCGCTTCATGGCGCTCTGTGCCGATGATCTTCAGACCGCCGAGCGCCTTCACCTCTTCAAACTCGCGCTTCACTTCCTCGTCGGACCGGCCGTCCTCGATTTCCACGCCGTTATGCACATAGTGGTTCGTGCCGCCGAGCTTGATATCCGTACCACGTCCGGCCATGTTCGTCGCGATGGTGACCGCGCCCTTGCGGCCGGCCTGTGCGACGATTTCCGCCTCCATCTCGTGGAACTTCGCGTTCAGGACGTTATGCGGAATGCCGTGACGCTTCAGCATCATCGACAGCAGCTCCGAAACCTCGATGGAAATCGTGCCGACGAGGACCGGCTGTTTCTTTTCGTAGGCCGCGCGCACTTCCTCGACGACCGCCGCGTATTTTTCCTTTTTCGTCTTATAGACCGCGTCCTCGAGGTCCTTACGCTGTACGGGGACGTTCGTCGGAATTTCGATGACGTCCATGCCGTAGATATTGCGGAATTCGCGTTCCTCGGTCAGCGCGGTACCGGTCATGCCGGCCTTCTTTTCGTATTTATTGAAGAAGTTCTGGAAGGTGATGGTGGCGAGCGTTTTCGACTCCCGGTTCACCTTCACATGCTCCTTTGCCTCGATGGCCTGGTGCAGGCCGTCCGAATAGCGTCTGCCCGGCATGATACGGCCGGTGAATTCATCGACGATCAGGACCTCATCGTCCTTCACCACATAGTCGATGTCCCGGTGCATAATGTAATTCGCGCGCAGCGCGAGCTGCATATTATGCTGGATTTCAAGGTTTTCCGCGTCCGCGAAGTTCTCGATGTGGAAGTACTCCTCCACCTTCTTGATACCCTCGGCCGTGAGGTTGACCACCTTGTCCTTCTCGTTGATCTGGAAGTCTCCGGATTCCTTCTGCCCCTCGCCCATGATGATATCCATCTTGGACATGTCGGTCAGGTTCTCGCCGCGCTTCAGGCGCTTCGCGAGCACGTCGCAGACCTCGTAGAGCTGGGTGGATTTGCCGGACTGTCCGGAAATGATGAGCGGTGTTCTCGCTTCGTCGATCAGGATCGAGTCCACCTCGTCGATGATCGCGTAATTGAGGCCCCGGAGCACCAGCTGCTTCGCGTAGATCACCATGTTGTCCCGGAGGTAATCGAAGCCGAGCTCGTTATTCGTGACATAGGTGATATCGCAGGCGTAGGCCTCCTGCCGCTCCTCCGGCTTCATCCCGTTCAGGACGCAGCCGACCGTGAGTCCGAGGAAGCGGTGCATCTGTCCCATCCACTCCGCGTCACGGGAAGCCAGATAGTCGTTGACCGTCACAATATGCACGCCCTTCCCGGTAAGCGCGTTCAGGTACGCCGGCAGGAGTGCGGTCTGCGTCTTTCCTTCACCGGTTTTCATCTCGGCGATCCGGCCCTGATGCAGGACGATGCCGCCCAGAATCTGCACGTCAAAGTGTTCCTGATTGATGCAGCGCCGCGTCGCTTCCCTCATGGTCGCGTAGGCCTCCGGCAGAAGATCGTCAAGCGATTCGCCGTTCTGATACCGCTTTTTATATTCGTCCGTCTTCGCGCGAAGCTCCTCGTCGGAATAAGCCATCATCGTGCTGCGGAGCGCGTTGATCTTTTCAAGAGTCGGACGGAGACGTTTGATTTCGTTCTCGCTGTGGGTTCCGAAGATTTTCGTAATTAAGCTCATACGATCCTCCTGTGCATACTTAAAAAGTATTTTACCACTTTTCCTGATATAATTCAACTGCAGACGGTCACAATTCTTGAGAGAAACCCGTCCGTTTATATCGGCAAAACGACCGATTGCTGCAAGCATCGGCCGTTTTGTCCTGAGACTTATTTCTTTCTCACTCCAGAATATTCTTCCGGATGACGGAGAAGGGCGCTTCGGAGCAGTCCAGAAGCTCCCTGTGGAATTCCTTCAGATCAAAGTCGTCCGCGTCCCGGGCCTCGTTCTCGATGTCCAGAATTTCCAGTTCGCCGACTGCGTAGTTCTCGTAGACGCCCGGATCGGCGCGCATATAGTCGTACATCCACACGGCCGCGTCCGAGGCGCCGGTGAAATAATCCGAAATATAGCGCTCCACATCCCGGACGTCCCAGCCCTCGGCGTGAATGCCGAGATCGACGCGCGCGTAGATATACAGCGAAATCTGCGCGTTCACGCGCAGCACCTCCGCGGCATCGGCGGGAAGCTCGTCAATATAGCTGAAGGCACTGTTCTCCACATAGGTGGCGTAGCCCTCGGCAAAGCCGGAGGTTCCGAGCGCGTCCCGGAGCATATAACTCGCGTTGTTTTTGAAATAGTTCGACTGATACAGGTGTCCCGGATATCCCTCGTGCGCCAGCGTGATGAAGATGTCTTCCGCCTCATCGCCGCGCTCGCAGTTGATCAGGATGGAATTTTTGACGTCCGCATCCACCGGCGGAATCATGTAGCAGGCCGGACTTAAGTAGTCCCGCAGCGATTCATCCACATACTTGACGGCATAATCCACCTCCGGGATTTCCGGGTAGTCCTGCAGGATCTTCTCCTGAAGAATCCGCAGGCAGAGATTCGGGTCGCTCGTCGGGTACGGGGTTTCGTCGAAGTACAGGTTCAGCATCGGATTTTCCTGAAGGAGCATGCGGATCGTCGTGAGTCCCTCGTCGATCGCTTCGTCGAGAAGCGCGATCATTTCCTCCGGCGTGCGGTCCGAGCCCGTGCGCGCCTTCAGAAGATAGGCGTAGAAGCGGTCGCCGTCCGGATAGTTGCAGAGTCCGCCCTCATACTGTCCGCTTCCCTCGAGCTTCCCGAGCTCTTCCTTCAGATACTCGTAGGCCGGATAGAAGTAATTCAGCACGGCGTCTTCGTTTTCCTTCAGGTATTCTTCCTTCTCCTCGCCGCTGATGCCGAGTTCGTCCAGACGCTCCTCAAAGGTGGAAAGCAGGAAGCTGTCCTCCTTGCCCTCGAGGAAGTCCTCGATCTGGTCGAGGGTATTCTGCAGGATGTCGTCCTCCATGAAGAGTCCGGCCTCGGCCCGCTGCTTTTCAAAGCCGATGAGGTCTTCGAAATAATCCGGCACGGTACGCACGAGTTCGAGATAGGTTTCAATATCCTCTTCGCTGTAGAAATTGTATTCCGCGAGATCGATCGGAAGCATCGCCTGCTCGCCGGAATTCGGCCCAAGCGGCTCGTACAGAAGATCCGTTCCGAAGCCCTCCGCTTCCGTATCAAGGTACCAGGAGAAGGCGTCATAGGTCAGCTTTCCTTCCCAGTCGAGGGCCTCGTAATCGAAGCTTTCAAGCTCCGTGCGGTAGTTTTCGATCTCCTCCTCGTACTCCTTCAGCGCCTCTTCCGAGACGTCGACGGAGCCCCAGGTGACTTCCGAGGTGTCGATCCCGTACTTTTCGGGATCGGCAAGGTGATAATGCGCGCCGAGCGTGTTGGCCGAAAGGAGTTCGCCGTAGACGCGGTCGGTAAACTCCCTGAAGGCTTCCACGGTGTCCTGATCGGCCGCCGTGGTCTCTTCTTCGGACGCGGCGGGCGTCTCCGTTTCGCCGCTTTCTTCCTCCGTGCTTTCGGGGGCCGGCGTTTCCTTGCTGCTCTCCTCTTCCGAGCTTTCGTGAGCCAGCGTTTCCCGGCTGCTCTCCTCCTCCGGCCTTGCAGTCGCCGTTTCTTCCGTCGTCGTTTCCTGATTCTCCCGGAAGCCGTTCACCGCGGCGAGACCGGCGAGAATCCCCGTCGTAATGCACCCCGAAAGGGAAGACGCCGCGACGGAAAGCACCAGCATCAGCGCCGTGATTTTACAGATCAATTTCTTTTTCATCATTCTTCTCCGACTTTATTAATTTTACTTGACTCGCCCGGTCTCATGATCAGCTTGCAGATCCGGTTCCCCAGAAGGGAGAACTTTTCTTCGTATTCCGTCATGATATTTCCTTCGTTCAGGACAGGGTCCCGGTGAAGGTCAAGGGTCTTCGCGAGGATTTCCCATCCGGCGGCCTCCGCCTCCTCAAGCGAGAACTCAAAGAGCTTCGTGTTGTCCGTCTTGAATTCCACCATACCGCCCCACTTCAGGATCTTTTCGTAGCGCGCGAGAAATTCCCGCGAGGTCAGACGCCGCTTATGGTGACGCGCCTTCGGCCAGGGATCGGAAAAATTCAGATAGATCCGGTCCACCTCGCCGGGCGAAAAGATGTTCTCGATCTCTTCGGCGTCAAAGCGCAGGAACAGAAGATTCCGGCACTCCATCTCCTTCCGCTTCTCGAGCGCCCGAAGAAGGACGGAGGAGAATTTCTCGATTCCGAGATAGTTCGTCTCGGGGCACCGCACAGCAAGCTCCGAAAGGAAGCGTCCCTTCCCGCAGCCGATCTCAATTTCCAGAGGGCCGGGATTTTCAAACACTTCCCGCCAGCGGCCCGCTTTCGTTTCCGGCTCCTGTACGACAAAGGGGCTCGTCAGCATCTCTTCCTTGGCGCCGGGAATATTTCTCAGTCTCATTTACACCTCATCCGCAGGATTCAGCAGATAATAATTTGCCGTATCCCAGTATTTTCCATGATAATAAAGCTCCGATTTCCGGATGCCCTCGTACTTCATGCCGCATTTCTGCATCACGCGGCCGCTCGCCGTATTTTCCGTGATATGGCAACAGGTGATCTTGTGCACGCCCTTCGTAAAGAGGAATTCGGTCACGGCCTTCATCGCCTCCGTACAGTATCCGCGGTTCCAGTAGTCCTTTCCGAGCGCGTAGCCAAGCTCCATCGCCGGGAAGTATTCGTTCGGAACCGAGCACTGGTTCAGCATACCGATCACCCGACCCTCCTCTTTCAGGACGACCGCGAAGCAGTAAATTCCTCGTTCCCTGCAGGAATTGACCGTGCCGTCCACGGAAGCCTCGCTCTCGTACTCCATATAGGGCGCGACATAGTAGCGCAGCACCTCTCTGTCGTGATTGATCATCCGGAAGATCGCGAGCGCGTCGCTCTTTTCCAGCGGTCTTAAGAGAAGCCGCCCGGTTTCGATCACGGCCCCGGGTTCATAATATTCCGGCAGCATTTCAAGCGCTCCCTCCTCTTCCGTCCGGGCCTTTACAGCCCGTCAAACGCGTACAGTATACTTGATTTTGACCGAAAAATCAACCGACCCTCCGGCTTCTACACACAGTTTTCACAAAAATACAATCCTTCCGAAAAAGTCCTTGACTTTTTCGGCACTTGTGACTATAATAACGCTTGTGTTCAAAAACAGAACAGACGCACCATTAGCTCAGTTGGTAGAGCACCTGACTCTTAATCAGGGTGTCCAGGGTTCGAGCCCCTGATGGTGCACGGGGGAGCATCAGTCCTGCAGCATTCGCTCGGGATTGGTGTTCTTTTGTTTATAGGTACAGCTCCACGATGAAAAAGCGCCGGCCTCGGATGAAACACTTGTGTTTCAGACAGGTACGGTGCTTTTTTATCGTAGGAGGTCTGGAGGCGAAGCCTCCCTGACCTCCTACATGAGAAATGCGAAGCATTTCGAATGAGGGGAGCATTTCGAATGATACGCTGAATATTCTCTGCTTTTCACTTGCATTTCTCCTGTGCCCGTGCTATCCTCGCTTTAACAAAGGAGGTACGTGTTCCCCATGAAAATCAAAGAAATCAAGGCTGCCCTGATCGGGCACAACTACGTGCTGCGCGTCGTCACCGACAAAGGCATCGACGGCTACAGCGAAATCGAAAACACCAAGGAGAACTACATCGGCGCGGTGATCCCCTACTTCGCGGGACTCGTGACCGGGCTTGATCCGACGGACGTTTCCTACTGCATGGCGGCGATGAAGCGCGCCGGCGCCTTCAAGCCCTGGGGCTCGGTCGTCAGCGCCATCGAAATGGCCTGCTGGGACATCGCCGGAAAGGAAGCGGGCGTTCCGGTGTACAAGCTGCTCGGCGGCAAGGTCCGCGACCGTGTGCGGGTCTACAACGGCTCCTTCAAGACCGAGTACATGCTCGCCCACAAGAAATCCCCGGATGACGACCTTCGCGGCTGGCAGTACGAGAAAATGGACAGCCCCGAAGCCGTCGGCGAAAGCATGCTGGCTCTTGCCGAGCGCCCGGAAGGCTTCACGATCTCGAAGATGGCCTTCGGCTGGCACGCCGGAAACTTCTGGAAACAGTTCGGCATTGACGAATTTGCCTACAACACCTATCCGCCCTTGAACGGCTCGGAGCGCACCAACCGCGGCAGTATGCTGACGGAGCGCGGCTTCGACGCCCTGGTCGAATATGTGGACCGCCTGAAGGCCGTCATCGGCGATAAGATGGGCCTTGCCCTCGACTGCGGCCCCGGCTTCGCGCCGGTTGACGCGCTCCGCTTCGCGAAGGCTGTGGAGCCCTACCACCTTCTGTGGCTGGAGGACATGATCGCGGGCGACTACACGCCGCACACGATGGCGCATGTCTACCGGGATATCACCATGCAGACCTCCACCCCGATCCACACCGGCGAGCAGATTTACCTGCGTGAAAACTACCGGGAACTGATTGAAGGACAGTGCGTCAACGTCGTCGGCCCGGATCCGGCGGACTGCGGCGGCATTGCAGAGCTCAAGTGGATCGCCGAATACGCCGACCTGCACGGCATCCATATGGCGCCTCACGGCACCTTTGACGGCATCTTCGGCATGGCGGCCCTGACGCAGGTCTGCTGTACGATGCCCCAGAACTACATCGCCTATGAATACCCCTTCGGCAGCCCCGAATGGTGGTACGATATTGTCGAAGGCCTCCCGGACAATTTCCTCCACGACGGTCACGTCTGGGTCTGGGACAGGCCCGGAATCGGCGTCGAGTTCAATATCCCGAAGGCCGAGAAGTATCTGCGGCCGGAGGACAAGGATTTCTTCCGGTAATGACAGGGACGAGGAAGACCCCGGGCATTCTGCCCGGGGTCTTCCTCTGTCTATCGCTGAACTCGCCTGCGAGATGGGTGTTCTCCTGCGGCGTGGTTCCACATACGCCTTGTGAGAACACCCATTACCCTCGGCTCGGAGGGATGGCTCATGTACAGACTAAACATGCCTGCGAGATAGGATTGTTCTCCTGCGGCGTGGTTCCACATACGCCTTGTGAGAACACCCATTACCCTCGGCGTATCCCCCCCTCAAGCGCGGATCAGGTTTTCGAGGGTTTCGAAGAGGACTTCCGGCTCGACGGGCTTGGAGAGGTGCGCGTTCAGGCCGGCCTGCATGGAGCGCTGCACGTCCTCGTCAAAGGCGTTGGCGGTGAGCGCGATGATCGGAATCGTCTTCGAATCCGCGTGTCCGCAGGCCCGGATCCGGCGCGTGGCCTCGAGGCCGTCCATCTCCGGCATCCGCATATCCATCAGGATCGCGTCATACCAGCCTTCCGGGTGCGACTCGAACTTCTCCAGAGCTATGCGCCCGTTCTCGGCGTGATCCACGACCATTTCCCGCGAGGAAAGCACCATCATCATAATTTCCGCGTTGACCGGCATATCTTCCGCGAGGAGGATCCGGCGGTCCTTCAGATCCGCCTTCTTCCTGGCCGCTTCATTTTTCTTCGAGAGTGCGAGACGGAACTCATCCAGAACCGTCGCGGCAAACAGGGGCTTCGCCACAAAGCTGTCCACTCCGGCCTGCACGGCCTCCTCGTGGACGTCGTCCCAGTTGTAGGAGGTCAGGATAATGATTGCGGAGTCGTTTCCGACGATCGAGCGGATGCGCCGCGTCGTCTCAATTCCGTCCATTTCCGGCATTTTCCAGTCGACCAGGATCAGATGATAGGGCTCGCGCCGCGCATGACGAAGCTCGACCATTTCCACGGCTTCCGCCCCGGAAGAGGCGGTTTCACAGCGGATTCCGGCCTTTCCGAGCACCAGTCCGGCGTGCTCGAGCGCCACCGGATCGTCATCGATCACGAGGACCGTCATTTCGCCGGGCTTTAGCTCTGCATCGCTGCTTTCCGCGCTGCGTCCGGATTCCGTCAGCGTCACGGTCACGGTGAAGGTCGTACCGGAGCCCTTCTCGCTTTCGACGGAGATCGTTCCGTTCATCAGCTCCACAAGGCTCTTCGTGATCGGAAGGCCGAGGCCCGTGCTCCCGTAGCGGCTCGAGGCCGTCACATGCTCCTGCGTAAAGGCTTCAAAGATCTTCGGCAGGAATTCCTTCGAGATTCCGATGCCCGTATCCGACATGACGAATTCCAACGTACTCTTCCCGTCAAAGCGGGCCGTTTCCTCCACAATCAGGGAAACACTGCCGCCCTCCGGCGTGAATTTGACCGCGTTCCCGAGGATATTGATCAGGATCTGGCGGAGCTTCATGTCGTCGCCGATGTAGTAGTCATCCACCTTTCCGCGGATTCGGCACTCATAATTCAGTCCCTTTTCCCGGCACTGGCCGGAAATCATCGAATTCACCTGCTCCAGCACCTTCTGGAAGGAGAATTCCTCGTTGTGAAGCGCCATCCGCCCCGATTCGATGCGGGACATATCCAGAATGTCATTGATGATATTCAGAAGATGCTGCGCCGAGCTGTCGATTTTGCGGAGATACTCCTTCGTCTTTTCCGGGGTTTCCTCATCGTTCAGCGCGATGCTGTCGAGCCCGATGATCGCGTTCATCGGCGTACGGATCTCGTGGCTCATATTGGAGAGGAACGCGGTCTTGGCCCGGTTCGCGTCCTCCGCCGCCGTAAGCGCCGTCGCGAGCGCCGCGCTCTCCGTCAGCATCTTCTTGGTTTCCTCGTCCACATCGACAAAGCTCGCGCCGGCCGCGTGAACGATTCCGTCCTCCCGGTCCTCCGGACGCCGGACGCCGGCAAAGCGGACCATTTCCCAGGATTCCGCCCCGTCCCGGCTGATGAGGTAGCGGTAGGATATCACCCGCTTTCCCTTCAGTGCTTCCTTCAGATTCTCCTTCTGAACGAAGCGCAGGAATTCTTCCCGGTAGCTTTCCGTGACATACTTTCCGGCGTAATCGGCAAATGTGCTTTCGTACGGGAAGTGCTCGCCCGCCTCACGCCCGTCACAAATCCCCGTGTGCGCCTGATAGCAAACACCCTCATCCGCGTCCAGATCCACGTAATAAACGCTGCGGTAATCGGCGGAAAGCGCGCTGATCATGCTGTTCTGCTGCGCGGTTTTCAGATCCTGCTCGTGGATCTGCTCCTGCAGAAGAAGCCGCGCCTCGAGTTCCTCCTGCTTCACACGGTTTTCCGCGTCGGAGGTTTCCTTTTCAAGCGCGAGGGAGGCGTTTTTCCGGATCTGGGAGATAATGAACGCAAACATCGCGACGAGTGCGAGCGAAAGAAGCGCGGTCTGAACGAGGCTCCGGACGATAATTCCGGTGGAAATCGAACGCACCCGCTCATCCAGCACATTCTCCCGGATCAGGTAGGTCAGCATCCAGTCCGTCTGCTCGACCGGCGTATAATACAGGGTTTCACGGATTCCGTTGTAGGTGAAGCTGACCACGCCGTCGGCGCCGGAGGTGAAGTCCTCTCGGAACTTCTCCTCGGTATACCCTCTCGCGTAAACCGCCCGCTGCATCGCGTCCAGCAGGTTGTCCTCACCCGCCAGTCCTCCGAGGACGAATTCGGTGAGGGGTTCGCCGCTCTGCGTATACAGATTGCAGAAGGTGGCGTTATTGCTGTCCGAACGAAGCGACAGGCCGTCGATCAGGACGTCCATATCGATCTGCATAAAGCAGTCGATCAGGGTATTTCCCTGAAAAGTGATCGGCTCGATCGGCACCGCGATGATGACCTTCTTCTGATTCTCCATTTCGCTGACCGAAATCTCCGGCTTCGTCAGATTCAGATAGTCAAAGCTGTAGCGGCCGATATCGTCCGTGGTTCCCTGCGAGGTGTAGACCGTTCCGTCCGAGTCGATAAACGCAAAGCGCTCCAGACTGTACAGCTGCTTCATCTGCCGCTGGAACTGCTGCAGATGCGCTTCATCCGACAGATCTTCCCCGTCGATCAGGCTGACGGCGACATAGATATCGTCGATCGAGTCCTGCAGATTGTCCGCCACCACCTGTTCCCGGCGGGCCGCCAGCTCATTCAGATAGAACTGGCTGACCGAGCTGACCGCTTCGCTGGTGTCCCTTCGGGCCCGCTGTCCGGTCCAGACCGTGCCGAAGATCAGAATCGCAAGAACCACCGCCGTGCCGATCACGGCGGCGCTCATCAGACTTTTTCTGTTTCCGGGCGTTTTCATGACGATACTCCCTCCGAAAATGCCTAAATTCCGCCAGACCGGCGCGGCGGCTTTTTTATGCGCCGCACCGGTCCCTAAAGATCATTATTCTGCGATCTTTTCGATTCCGAAATAATCCAGTGCCTTTTCGATTGCCATATCCCAGTAGCGCCATTCATGCCGAAGGCCCGGAACCGTATAGTATTCCGCGTCAATGCCGAGTTCCTTGAAGAGCTCCTTTGTCGCCGGGAAGTCCTTCATGATCATCTGGTCCTCTTCCCCGGCGCCGATGAAAATCTTCGGAAGCTTAACGCCCGAAGCCACCTTCTCGCGCAGCACCTTCACGGTGTTCTGGTAGGAATTCAGGAATTCCTCTTCGCCGCCCTCGAAATTAATCGCGGACTTTTTCATGCGCTCCCACATCGGCGAGCCCGAAGTCTTCATTTTGTTGAAATCCGAGGGATTCGCCGAAAGGATCGCCGCGCCGGCGAACTTCTCCGGATGGTTGAAGGCATAGACGCAGGTGCCGCGTCCGCCCATGGAAAGACCCGCGATATAGTTGTCCTCCCGCTTATCGGAGGCCGGGAACCAGCCGTAGATCAGCGGCATCAGCTCCTCGGTCAGATAGTCGTACATATTGAATCCGGTGCCGAACGACGGCCAGTTCGCATAGTTGGAATTCATCGCGGAGGGCATGACCACGATGAGGTCCCGCTCCGAAGCGTAGAGCTCGATCATGGACTTGCGGATCCAGTCCGAATAGTCGCCGAAGGTGCCGTGCAGAAGCCACAGGACTTTGTATTTCTTCCCGCTTCCGTAGAATTCCCGGGAGCTCATCCGGTGCGGACGGTCCGGCAGGATCACACCTACATTGTGGTTGTTCATCAGGTATTCGCTTTCAAAATTCAGGGTTACAAGTGCCATGGCAGTTCTCCTTCCGTTATCATTATCTTTATTATAATCCGTCCTGTTTCAAATGTCCAATACTATCCGAAAAAACCTGCTCCGACTTTCTCATTCCGGCTTCAGACGCCCGTAGCCGGTTTTACCGATAATCTCCTGCCCCTCCTCCGAAAGGCAGTACTCGATCATCTTCTCCACATAGGGATTTTTGGCGTCCTCCAGCGTGATCAGGCAGAGATCGACCGTCAGCGGATAGCTGCCGTTCTCGATATTCTCAAGCGTCGGCGCCACGCCGTCCACGGAAAGGACGCGCACATCGTTTTCCTGCTGCAGATCCTCGACAAAGTAGCGGAAGGAGTAGCCCATCGCGCCGTTTTCGTTGTTGTACTGCGCGACCTTGCGGATGATTCCCTCCATGGCTCCCACAACCTCATAGGTCATCGGCTCCTTCAGGGGCGTATCGCCCATGAAGTACTGCATCATCGTCTGCGAGCCGGAGTTCTGCGGCCGCTGGAAGGCCCGGATCATCTGATTCTTTCCGCCAAGCTGGGACCAGTTCGTAATCTCCCCGCTGTAGATTTTCCTGATGTCGTCCGCCTTCAAATCCGTCACCGGATTGTCCGGCTCGACAAAGAAGACGAAGGCTTCCCTCCCGATGGGAGTGATCTTCAGTTTGGCGCCTTCCGCATCTGCCATATCAAGCTGGTCCTTCGAGGGTCTCGCCCCGAAAAAGAGTTCCACCCGCGTCATGCCCATTATGTACGGCGAAACAAGGCGGTAGAATCCCTGAATCGTATTGGTAAAGGTGACAATCTTTCCGTTCTGCGCGTTTTCCCGGCCGGGATGCGTATCCGCGTAGTTTTTCTCGATCCGGTCAATATCCTGATAGACCGCCTTCGCGATGGCGGCGTACAGCGGATAGCAGGCCTCCGCGCCGTCCATCACCGGCATGTCCGATTCCTTCTCAATGTGAAAAGACGCGGGATGATCGAGCGCGGCGAGCTTCGAAGGCTCGCTGTATACCGTATAATCCGAGAAATCCGTCGAGGACCAGCCGTTCATGTAATCGAAGCCGTGGCCCGAATAGCGGACCTCGGGGCGGTTCTGGTACAGCCTAAAGTCCACGAAGAACAGCGCGAGGAACACCAAAGTTCCCGCAAGCGCCGCCCGAAAGACGCGCGACCGGAAGCTTCTGAGCGGCCTCTGAAGCAGTAAGGAAAGCCAGGTGTTCACAAGGCTGAAGCCGAAGGACGCCGCGGCGACAAGCGCAATGTTCTGTAAAAGCATCAACAGCAGAATGCCGGGATACGGCAGAAAAGCGAGAACCCCGGCGCTGATGGCCAACAGGCTGTATACGCTCCCGCCGCTTACAAGCATCGCGATCGTGTAGATCAGGGCATAGACGGCCGTCATGATCAGGTTCGCCGTCGTGACGGCCGGGGTCAGAAGTTTCCTGAAAAGGACATACAGAAGCGCCGTGAAGCCCGGCACGATAAAAAGCATCCAGTTATCCGCACCGAAATACACCAGCGAAATCATATACAGGATGCTGCCGGTCGCCGGAATTCCGAATGAAAACAGGATGATTCTCGGCAGGGCGCGGACGCCTTGTTTTTTCACTGTCATTTCGCTCTTTTCCATACTCTCCCCCTCTGACTTTTGTACCGGCCTTCGCCGGCTTCATTCACAGATCAGGCCGTGAACACATACTTTCCAAGGCGGTCAAAGGCTTCCTTCACCGAGTCGAAGGGAAGCGCCAGATTCATGCGGATCGAGCAGGGGCCGTGGAAGGGCCGCCCGTCCTGCCAAACCACATAAACATCATAGCCCTTCTGCAGAAGCTCGTCCATCGTCATGCCGTGCGCTTCGCACCAGCCCGTGCAGTCAAGGTACAGCATATAGGTTCCTTCCGGTTTCGCAAGCTCCACCCCCGGGAAATGCCGCTCGATATAGTCGCAGGCGTAATTCACATTCTCGGAGAGCACCGTCTTCAGTTCCTCCAGCCACTCGGCTCCCTCGTCCGAATAGCCGCCCAGAAGCGCGTGCATCGAGAAGACATTCATCGAATTATAGTGGGAAAGCGAGGCCTCCTTTTCCAGACGGTCGGACAGCCACTCGTTGTAGCAGATATGGTAGGAGCCCTGCAGGCCTGCCAGATTGAAGGTCTTCGACGGCGCGTACTCGGCAACCGTATGCATCCGGGCGTATTCCGAGACGGACTGCGTCGGAATGTGCCGGTGTCCGTTCAGGATGAGATCCGACCAGATTTCATCGGAGATCACATACACCCCGTGCCGCTCGAAGATCTTCATCGCCTCTTCGATTTCCTCTTTTTCCCAGACTCTTCCGCAGGGGTTGTGCGGAGAGCAGAAAACCGCGGCGTGGATCTTTTCGCGAACAATCTTCTCCTCCATGTCCTGATAATTCATGCGCCAGACGCCCTGCTCATCCCGGTACAGCGGGCTGTGGATGATTTTGTAGCCGTTGTTCTCAATACAGCCGGTGAAACCGATATAGGTCGGGCTGTGCAGGAGGACCTTGTCGCCCTTCGAAAGCAGCACGTTCAGCGCGGTCACGACGCCGCCGAGCACGCCGTTCTCATAGCCGATGTGCTTTTTCTCAAGACCGGTTACACCGTGGCGCGTCTCGTGCCAGTGAATGATCCGCTCGTAGTAGAGATCCGGCGTCCCGTAGTAGCCGTAGAGCGGATGCTCCGCCCTTTTCCGGATTTCCTCCGTAATAGCGGGGCTTGTGGCAAAATTCATGTCCGCAACCCACATCGGTAAAAGCCGGAAGCCCTCGCCCCGGCTCTTTGCCTCTTCATTCTTCTTCAGCGCCTCCTCTGAGGGCCCGAAGCCCGGTCCGCCGAACGCGTCGACCGCAATCGAATCCCTGTTTCTTCGCTCCCAAATGGTAGTAAAATCGTATTTCATCTGAC
Organism: uncultured Lachnospiraceae bacterium; assembly: GCA_946632055.1. Classification (GTDB taxonomy): domain Bacteria; phylum Bacillota; class Clostridia; order Lachnospirales; family Lachnospiraceae; genus UBA1267. The sequence goes on along the minus strand of CAMPAR010000015.1, from coordinate 20,785 downwards.
TTCCTCCTTTATTACTGACAGTATAGCAGACCCGGCGGGATTTGTCCATTGAAACGGCTTCTCATTCGGAAAAGGGGAAAACGTCAAGGAGCCGGCCCCTAATAAAGGACCGGCTCCTTTTTGGTGTCAGGCTTCCCGACACCGACGTCTTATTATTTCGTAATTGTTCAGAACCCTGTCGAAAACAACTGAATCAAGGACGAAACACTTGTGTTTCGGACCGATTCAGGCTGTTTTTGACAGAGGTGGTCAAGAGGCGCAGCCTCGTTGACCGCCTACATGAGAAATGCGCAGCATTTCGAATGGGGTTCTGAATAGATACATTATTTCTTCAGCTCGTAGTAGAAGATTCTCTTCACGTCTGCAGAGCTTAAATACGGATAGATGTTATCCATCCTGATGTTTTCGAAGCCGCCTGCCACATAGCGGTCGACGAGCTTCGTCAGCACTTCCTCGCCGACATAGGGCACGCACTTCAGATAAAGCTTGCCGTCCACGCCGGGGTTTTCGTCGTTGGCCGCGAGGGACTTCTCGAAGAGCGCCCCGCAGTCTTCCTTGCTCATAAAGGGCATGAGGGACGCGATATCGACGTCCTTGAATTCGGCGTCGCCTTCAATCACCTTCGCGGCAATTTCATGAATCTCCGCCTCATCCATATAGGGGAGCATCTTCGCAAGCTTGTCGGCCTTCTTCTTCGCGTTCGCGCGGTCCTGCGCGGTATTGAAGCTTTCCTGGACGCCCTTCTGGACGCTGTTCATGGCTTCCTGAATCTTCTCGCCGAAGGTCCGGAGCGCCGACTCGATTTCGTTGGTATCGACTTCAAAGCCGTTCGCCGTGCGGCGGATAAAGCGGGACTCCTGCTTCGCTTCCTCAGCCGTCTCTTCTCCTTCTGAGCCGCACTCGGAGGCTTCCTCTTCGCAGCCGCAGGCCTTCACCTTCTCTTCCATCGCGGCTTCCGCGTCTTCTTTTCCGAGATCGCTGATGTCTTCCGCCTCCGCTGCCTGCTCGCAGAATTCCTCCGCCTTTTCTTTCCACTCCTCGGCCTTTTCCTTCACGGCATCCGCCAGGCTCTCGGCCGCTTCTCTGATTTCTTCTTTCATTTCTTCAAACTGATCTCTGTTCTCTTCGTTGCACATGATGATTATCCTCCGTTCATGAACTTTTTCTCGGCCGGCGACAGTACGCTGAGAAGGTCCTCCGACACCGGATAGGACATCCGGTTTTCCTTAATGGCGATGAGGACGCGCATGCGTTCGCTGGGTGAAAACTGATAGAAGACATCCTCGAGATCCACTTTGATTCTTCCCTCGATGATTCCGCGGACGATGAAGTCCCGGTCGTGACCGGCAAAGATATTTCCGGGATCCAGCTCAGGCGATTCGTCCAGGCACAGGATTTCCTCAAAGGACAGTCCAAAGATTCTGGACAGTGTGATCAGGGAATCGATCGACGGCGCGGAAAGCCCGTTTTCCCAGCGGGAAAGCGCCTGCCTCGTGATGCACAGCTCTTCTGAAAGCGCATCCTGTGACATCCCGGCCGCGAGCCGCTCCTCCTGGATCTTCTTTCCGACCTGAATAAAATCGATCATCGTCTGTCTCCTTTCATGATACCGAGTATATCACGTTTTTCCGAAAAGTCACGCAAGCGTCGCTTGCGGAAGCTCGAATTACGCGGCTATAGGAGGTACTGCTCTCACAACGTTCCAGGCGTTCGAGCAGTACCCCCTATAGCCATTTTCTGTACAGCAGCCCCTGTCATCCCTGCCCGGTGACGGCCATTTCCTTTACGACGCCGTCGCGGATGGAGAGGACGCGGTCGGCGTAGTCGGCGGACTGGCGGTCGTGCGTGGCCATGATGATGGTCTGGCTGTAGACCCTGGAGGCGCGCGACAGAAGGCGGATGACTTCTCTGGAGGTCGCGGCGTCGAGGTTTCCGGTCGGTTCGTCGGCAAGGATCACGGCGGGCCGGATTGCGAGGGCTCTCGCGATTGCGGTTCGCTGCTGCTGTCCGCCGGACATTTCGCCGGGGAACTTATCTTTGCAGTCTTCGATTCCGAGAGTCTTCATGATGCCGAGGATCGTTTCTTCCTCTTCTTTTCTGTCGTCGAGCCGGATCGGCATGATGATATTTTCATAGGCCGTATATTCGGGGAAGAGACTATAGTCCTGATGAACAAATCCGACTTTCCTCCTTCTGAGTCTCGACAGGGCATTGTCGGAAAGCTTCAGCACACTTTTCCCCTGAAGGAGGATGTCGCCCTGGTCCGGCACATCCAGGGTTCCGAGAAGGTTCAGAAGGGTCGATTTCCCGGAACCGGATTTTCCGACAATAACCGTGAACTCGCCTTCCGAAAAGCTCAGTGTACAGGGTTTCAGCGCCTCCACGGCAACCGCGGAGGAATGATAGGTCTTCGCAATATCAAGCGCTTCCAAAATGATCGAACTCATAGGATTCCCTCCTTCTCCATTGCGCGCTTCCCGGTATGATAGCCGAAAAGGACCAGTCCGAGAAACAACAGTATGACAAACAGTAAAAGATATTGGATTCCCGAACGAAACAGCACACTCTCCAGAGACAGAAGCAGATCTTTATCTGTCCATTTTTTGAGAAAAACGGATTCGGCAAGGCCCGGCATGGCGATGTAGTTCCTGTAGGCCGAGACGAAAAACCAGACCACACCCGCCAAAAATCCCAGGAAAACCGGAAGGGCTTCCCGGCTCTCCGCGCGGAGAAGCATCAGACGGTACTTGTGCGCGTTCAGGCCGATTGCCCGGAGCCTTCTGCTTTCCGCCGCATTTTCCGACGCCCGGATCTCTGCAAAGTTTTTCATAATGATCAGGTACACGATGACCGTCATCAGCCCGAGCATTCCGTAGATCAGAAGCGGACGTACCGCATACAGCAGAATTGACGATCTCTTGGATTCCGCCCAGTTGTAGAATTCTTTGTTCCTGAAGCCTGCCGCATAGGCGGAAAGAATCTTATCCGTCGCTTCATAGGACGAAAAGCTGTTGAAATGGAACAGAAAATGATTGTCAACATATTCCGGCACAGGATTCTCGAGAAGACGAAGCTCCTCCTTCAGGCCGTCCGCCATAAAGACCGTGAACATGGTATTCATTACATAATTCATATAGCTGTACGGCAGAATGCCCCGTTGTAATACGGATACGGGAACTTCCAGACTGTGCTTTTCATCAACAGTAAAGATCCGGATCAGATCGCCGTCCTGGGGCGGAAGGCCTTCCGGCAGGGGTTCCTGTCCGCTTACCGTGAACTGCTCCTCGGGAACCGTCATAAAGATTCTTTCTCCCCGAAGGACCTGTTCAATCTGTTCTTCACTGAGCGAGGCACCGAAATCTTTCAGCATCTTCCGGAATTTCCCGGGGTCCGATACCGAATTGATCGCACAGAGCGTCTTTTCAGGCAGCGTATGATACTTTGTTTCCCCGTCAAAGTAATACCCGGTCTGAAGGTCCGGCCGCTCGCTGATCCCCTCAAATGTAATGAAATGCGTCGTATCCCAGACCATGCCCTCAACACTGTCAATGCCGGGGCCGGATGAAAGCTGCGCGATTTCTCCGGGATCCGGGCCGTAGCCGGGATCAATCACGGGCCCGCCGGTTGTTCCCCCATCGATGATCTCCTCTCCGTCTTCGGAAATCATCCGGTATTCATATTCCAGCTGTTCCGGCGCAAAAACCGTCAGTTCAAAATCCGGCCGTTTTTTTTCGTCGGAATAATACCGCAGCGCGTCATAAACCGCTTTTCCACAGAACAGCATAAAAGAGACGGCCACCACGGTAAAAACCGCTGCCGCGAGCCCTGCGCGCCTTTTCAGGATCCGGCGGCGCAGGAAGAAGTCCTCGCCCGGGGCCTTCAGCCGCGGAAGCCTTCTTCGGATCGTCCGAAGCTGCGAAGGCCTCAGCGCCTTCGCTTCCTTCCCGGGTCCTCGGCTTCCGGAGCGAAGGACGATCAGAAGAACCGCCAGTAAGACAGACCCGAAAACCGCCCCAAGCTGTACGAGGAAGACCTTCCCTTCAAAGGCGAAAAAGCCCTGAAGTCCGAGCGCGCCGGCACTGATCCTGCAGATGATAAAGGCCGCAAGATACGAAAGCCCGATGCCGAGCGCCGCCGGAACAGCCGCGGAAATGCCGCATTCCAACGCCAGAATTCCCGAAAGCTTCCATCTCGTACAGCCAAGCATCCGAAGCCTGTACAGCGCCTCCCGCCGTCTGTCGGCATAAGACGACAGGACGAAGCTGATCGCAAAGACCGCAAGGACAATCAGCATCACGCGAACCTGCCAGAAAGACGCGTCTCCGAATATTCCGGTGTCATAGGTATAGGTATTGAAACTCAGCGCGATTTCCTGATCGGAAACCGTCTTCGAGAAGGCGTCGTAGAATTCCCCGGCATCCACCTTCCGAAGCGACGGATCCATCCGGTAAAAGGTCCGGCTGTCGATTTCCTCCCCGTAGCTGCCGAGCTCTTCCGCCGTCACCAGAAAATCCGGGTAATAAAACGGAGCGATCGCTATCCACTGCCCGCTGAAGGGCTTCAGGATTCCGACCAGGGTATAGCTTTTCTCGATAAGCTCTTCCTCTTCTCCTTCCGTTTTGTAGTAGAAGCGGATCTGCTGCCCCGTCTCATAGCTGTAGCCGAGCTTTGAAAGCGTCGAGAGATCAGCCGCAATTTCATCGTTCTTCTCAGGGAAATGGCCTTCATAGAGGGAAATCCGTGAAAAAGACAGAATCTCTTCATCCGCAGATCCGATCTTCCTCCCGAGCATTTTTCCGTTCTCATCCGTGAGCCGGACGCCGGAGCATTTCAGGCTTCCCTTCTCGATCAGATACGGATGCGCCAGATTTTCCGAATCGGACGCAATGATCCAGTCGCCGTAGCTGTCCCTGTTTTTCTCCAGCAGGTAGAACTTCAAAATACTCCCCGCCATCAGAACGCCGGACATGAAAAACGCAGCGATCAGCGTGACAATAAAGGTCAGCGTGAGTTCCTTTTTTCTCCGCCGCATTCCGGTAAGAATCATTTCAATCACAGTCATCACCGTCCTTTCTTCCTCTGTCTGATTCCTATAATGATGATTATACGGCCGTATCCTTACAGGAACCTTACAAAGGGCGGAGAAAAGCCTGCTTTTCTCTGTTATTTCAGAAGAACGTATTTCGGAAGAAGGACCGTGAAGCGTGCGCCGCCGTCCTCGGGATTTTCTGCGGTAATTCTGCCCTTATGGCCCTCCACGATCAGTCTGACCAGGTTCAGCCCGAGCCCGACATGGCCCTTTTTCATCGTCTTTGTGCGGTAGAAACGGTCAAAAAGCTGCGGAAGGTCCTCATCGGAAATCCCCGGTCCATAGTCACGAAGCGTGATGCGGTATTCCTCCGGCAGATCCTCGAGAAGAAGCTTCGGCGAAGTGCCCGACCTTCCGTGTACCTGCGCGTTCACAAGAAGATTATTCAGCGCCTCCCGGATCCATGTCGGACTGCCCTGATAAATAAATGCGCCATTGTCCGGCTCGAGAAGCATTTCCGGGCGCACCTCCTCCGGAATGTCCGAAAGAAGCTCCTCCGAAAGGGCCCGCAGGCTGAAGGGCTCGGCCTCGAAGAGGACCTCACACGCCTCCATCCGTCCGATACCGAGAAGCCGCCGCACAAGCTCTCCGATGCCTTCAATGTGCGAAATGCACTCCTGAACCCGCGCGATCGGACCGTCATTTTCCGCCTTCACCTCTTCCTGCAGAAGATCGAGAGACGTGAGCGCCCTTGAAAGCGGCGTCTTGATCTGATGCGCGATGTTTTCTATGAATTCTCGGAGTCTCTGATTTTCTGAAGAAAGACGCTGAAGTGCGCTGTTCCGGTCCCGAAGAAGCGTCATCTCATGCTCCTTTTCCTGAAGCGTTTTTCGGATACGCTTTCGAAGCTCCAGCGCGATAAGGATCAGAAGGCCCGAAAGAAGGAGCCCGAGAAGAAGGCTTCCGAACAGTATTTCGGGGTCTCTTAAACGCTCCCTTAGCACCGGGAAGGCCTGATCGGTATAGGCCAGCGACTGAAGCACCTCCTGACCGGAAAGGACACCTTCTCTACTGGGCTTTGTCGTGTACAGAAGCCGCGCGACGTCCGCTTCCCTGTCGGGGATTTCCTCGTGGATCCGCGCGATGAAGGCCGCTTCGTAGCGAAGGACCGCCCGCTCCTTCAAAAGAACCGCTAAAAAAGGCAGCGCCGCGGTAAGAAGTACTGCCGCGGCTGCTGCCGTTATCAAAAGCCTGTTTGCCGAATCTGTATTTTTCATGGTCTGTCACCCTTTACGGTTTTTGTTTACCGTGCCTGTGAAGCGATAGCCGAAGCCTCTCACCGTCTCGATCAGTTCCTTGGGAATGGCTTTCCGGAGCCGGCTGATCTGGACGGTCAGGGTATTGTCCTCCAGAAGCTCATCCATCGCTTCCCGATCCAGTGCCGAAAGAAGCCGGTCCCTTTTCAGAAGAATCCCCGGATTCTGCATAAAAAGCGCGAGAAGCCGGTACTCCGTCGGCCGAAGGGAAAGCGGCACGTCGTGAAGCCTCACCTCATGGCTGCTCAAATTCAGGACGAGTCCGTCCGATTCCAGCACCTCCGCATCGGAAAGCGTGTTCATCCGCCGAAGATTTGCCCGGATCCGCGAAAGAAGCTCCGCCTGCCGGAAGGGCTTCGTGATGTAGTCGTCCGCCCCGAGATCGAGCGCCCGGATTACGGACGGCTCATCGTCACAGGCCGTGAGAAAGAGAACCGGCGCATGGCTTTCGCTCCGCACTTTCTCTAGAAGCTCAAAGCCGTCCATATCCGGAAGCCACAAATCCAGAAGGAAAAGTGCAATGTCCTTCTCCTTAAGAAGCACCTGCTCCGCTTCCCTTCCGTCCGCGGCGGCGATCACCTGATAATTTTCCCGCTGAAGAAGCGTTCGGACGTCCCTTCTCAGATAAAAATCATCTTCAACAAACAATATCTTAACCATAGTCAAAGCGCTAGAATCATGTAGCGCAGGACGCCCCCCAGAGGCTCCACCTTGGTCCGGTAGATGCCGTTCTTCCAGCTTCTCTGAAGCCGCTGATCGGAGGTATCGATCCATTCTGACGAGACGCCCAGAATCGGACGGTCAAAAATGATCTTTCCGAGTCCTCCGATGTAAAGCGTGTTCGTCTCCTTCTCGTAGCGGGGTTCCTTCTCGCTCATGAAGTTCAGGGTCCAGTGCGGGAAGGCGTCGTCCTTCAGGCGCAGGTGCTCGGTAATCTCGATCGGACCATCCGAAATGAAACGGATCTCGCGGATATAGGTCTCGATCGGCGCCTTTTCGTCGTAGGCATTTTTCAGCTCCAGACTGTGAAGATAGGCCTCCGAATCGAAAAGCTCCTTGCGCTTGAGATCCACTTCCTGCGCGTAATATTTGTCCGGAAGATCGTGCAGATCGCCGCACTCCTCAAAGCCCTCGATCGTCGGAAGGTTGTGGTAGCCCGACTGCATGGTCCAGATCGTATAGCGCTTCTCCGAGAAGGTTTCCCGGGTGTAGCTTCCGACGCCCGGATCGATCAGCATCGGCTCGCCCTTCGCGTAAACGATGAAGGAGCCAGCGTCATTGTGCTTGTGAGAGCCGGTGTTATTGCCTGACTTCACGGAAAGATACAGGCTGTCGCCCTCGACCGCGTGGATGCCGACAGAGGGGAAGGCCGCAAACTTTTTAAAGCCCTTCCGCTCGGTGCTTTCCGCAGGGTGGGACCCGGCATACGAAAGCGTCTCCTCCTCGGAAAAGGCCTCCGTCAAAAGGTCGAAAACGTCTCTTCCGGAAAGCGCGGTTCCGTAAAGCTGACGCTTCAGATTGTACTGGTCGGAGGCGAAGCGCATCATGTCTTCCTGCTTCGTCGCCTTCGCGAAAAGATATTCCTTTACGCCCGCAAGGCCCGGCTTCAGGTCGCAGTCCGCGTAGTTCAGGAAATATTCCCCGCCCACGTGCACCTTCATGATGTAGTTCGCGATGTTTTTGATCTTCTTCTCCTCATAGACCGGAAGGAATGCGCCGTCCGTGATCTGGTTCAGAAGATCGAGGCAGGTGTAGAGGCAGAGCGCGGCATGATGATAATAGGACGCGCCCTCCGGGCAGCAGCCGTCGAAGCCGTACTCGTCGATGAAGCAGTCCACGCTTCTGACCGCCTGATTGCAGGCCTTCCGATAGGTTTCTTCATCATGCGGCATCAGGAAAATGCTGTAAAGCACATTCTGCGTGCACCAGACGGTCCAGTTGTTCGTGCGTTCCACACCGTTTCCCATGAACCAGTAGAAATTCGTGAGATACGGTTCGACAATGCGGAAATTCAGCTCCCGCTCGATCCTTTTCGGGATCTCTTCATCGATCCCCGAGAGATCCTCCGAAAGCAGCGCATGAACACTTGCGAGGATCGCGCCGGTCTCGCAGGCAAACAGGTCCAGGATCGGCCGGTCCGTTCTCGGAAGCGGGTACTGCGCCGTGTCGCGGGCATAGGTATTGTGCGCCGGAATCGTCCAGCTCGACTCCTCCATGATGCACCAGAGGCCGTTCAGGATATCGTCCAGAAAACGGCCCTCATGCTCGATACACTCGGCGGCCGTGAGCGCTGAAAGCGCCTGCCGGCGCGCAAAATATGGCGTCTCATAGTGTGTGCGGTTTCCGGTCCGATAAAGGTCAAGATAGAGCGTCGCCGGAAGGGCGGGATAGTCATAGTGCAGATACTTTTCGCCCGCGCGGATGATCTCTTCTCTCCGGGCTTCGGAAAGCGTACTATAGACTGGATCCCCTGCTTTTTTCAGGCTGGTGATCCGGGAAAGCTTTGTATTTTCGGTAAGGTATTTTGAAAGCATAAAAACCTCTTTCGGGCTTACCGGTCGGCCATGAAGGCTTCAATCTCATCGGGCTCCCTGATGATCGCCGCGGATAGCACCTCGCAGCCGTCTTCCGTGATCAGAAGATCGTCCTCGATGCGGATGCCGATCGCTTCTTCGTCGATATAGAGGCCGGGCTCATCGGAAATGATCCAGCCGGGCTGCAGCCTGTCGCCCGCGAGGCTGATGTCGTGGACATCAATGCCGATCGGGTGGCTCACGCCGTGCATATAGTATTTGCCGACCTCCTCTTTCTTTTCGATCAGGCCCATTTCTACAAGGCCTTCGCCGAGGATGTCCTTTGTCAGGTCATTCAGATCCTTCGTCGTCATACCGGGCTTCGCCGCCGCCGCGACCGCGCGGTTCGCCTTCAGTACGAGCTTATAGACCTCGCGCTGGCGGGGGGTGAATTTTCCGTTCGCGGGATAGGTTCTCGTAATGTCGCTGCAGTAATTTTCGATCTTTGCGCCGAGGTCGAGAAGAATCAGCGTTCCGTCCTTCACTTCGCAGTGATTCGTGCCGTAGTGCATCATGCAGCCGTTTAGGCCCGAGCCCGCAATCGTCGGGAAGGCCTGCTTTTTCGCGCCCAGTCTGCGGCAGGTGTACTCAAAGTCCGCCTGCACCTGATACTCCATCATGCCGGGCTTCAGGTTCTTCATGACGTACTCGAGGCCCTGACGCGTGATATCGACAGCCTTTCTGACCTTATCAACCTCTTCCGCGTCCTTGACTTCGCGAAGCGGGGCCGTCGCCGTATGAAGATCCTTCAGGAGCACTGCGGGGTAAAGCTTCATGAACTCCTGCGCCTTCACGAAATTATAGTCCGGCAGGTCATTCATCTGGCAGCGGAACAGGTCGAAGTATACCTGATCCACGCGGTAGCGGCCCATAAAGCGGCCGATCATGCCATCGAGCGCGTCCACATACTGCACCGTCTCGATGCCGCTGATTTCCCGGACCTCCTCTTTCGTCGGCATCTTGCCGGTCCAGCGTTCGTTGAATTCGTCCGGTTCCTCGATAAAGAGCATTTCAATCGTCTTCTCTTCCGTCTTCAGGGCGAGGAAGGCCGTGCCCTCCCGCTCGAGGCCGGTCAGATAGAAATACTGGCTGTTGACTTCAAAACTGTAATAATCGTCTTCATTGGTATGAATCGGTACGCCGGCGTAGCTCACGACAAGGCTGTTCACCGGAATGGATTCATACAGCTTTTTTCTGTGTTCTGTAAATGACATGGTTCTCCTTTTTCTCACTCCCTGTAAAGCACCACCTTCACCGGACCCGAGGAATGACGGCCGACGAGGGAAACGTCGATCACCATCTCGAGCCGGGAGCCGGTAAACGCTTCCGTATTCAGGGTGAATTCATGCTCCGCGCGGTAGCGGTAGAGGTTGTTCAGGGGCTTTTCGACCGAATTTCCGCCGATCGCCGTGACGCCCTCCGGGAGGTACGCCGTGATCTTCGCCCACTGCTGCTCGCGCATCGTAATCGAATTAATGACCGTGACTCTGATCTTCCGCGGCTCATCCGCGCGGAAATGTACCGAGCCCTCCAGATCCACCAGCATGTGGAAGGCCGGGAATTCGAAATGCACGGTATAGGGGTCGTAATTCCACAGGACGCGCACGGTCGGCATCTCGTCTTTGTGGTTTCCGTTGATCAGCGGAAGCTTATTGTCGCCCCGATCAAAGAACAGCGCCTCGTCTTCCATGCAGCGGATCTCCCAGCCTTCCGCCAGGATATCGCAGTATTTCGTGCCGAGGAACTGCGGCATCACCTGAGCGATCCGTTTTGCCAGATCTTCAGCGTTGTCCGGAACCCAGACGCCGGAAAGCGTCTGATCGATGCACATCGTCATGATCCGGTCATCCAGCGGCGCCTTCCATTTGTCGGGGATGCCGGACTCGCCGAGGATGATGCCCATCGTCGCGGCCAGCGTCGCCGCCGTGCAGTCGGTATCCTCGCCGCAGTAGTTCGCGAGAAGAATGCTCTTTCCGAAGTCGTCTTCGCCGTAGAACCAGGCTGCGATCGTAAATCCGACGTTCTCCGGACAGTCATATCCGGGCTCGCCGATCTCCAGGCCTTCGTTGCCTTCCTCTTTGATCTTGTCGATGTCCGTTTCCTGGATTCCGAAGGTGCCGGGCGCCATATTGTGAATGATTCTGCGGGTCTCGGTGAAATCGACGCCCTGATCGTAGCATTCGACGGCCTTACGCACGCATTTTGCGAGAGCCGAATCCGCCGGGATGTAGGACAGGCCGATCTCGACCAGCTTCCGCTTATCGGACTCGACGAAGGCCGCGCTCTGCAGCGCCGCGAAGAAGACCTCTCCGTACATGCCTTCGCCCTCGTGGTCGACGATGCCGTCCTCGTGCGCGTACCAGGAAGCGATCTCCGGATGTCCCGGCGCGAGGCAGGCCCAGATCTCCGAGCGGATGAAGCAGCCGTTCGAATCCTTGTAGGTATTCTCCACGAGCCCGGACATCGGCGGGTTCAGGCCGGCCCGGAGGTTCGCCTTGCCGGTGCCGTACTCGACCCAGTTCGGGATGACGTAGGAAAGCCAGTATTCGCCGAGAATCTTCGCGTCCACCTGGCGGCCGTAGCGTTCCGCCGCGGCGAGCCATACGATCTGCAGGTCCAGATCATCGTTCGGCGGCGGGCCGTTTTTCAGGTCCTGCACATAAAAATCAACATCATTCAGCTGCCTTAAACCCTCGAACGGCGCCCCGAGGACGCCGCCGATGTTTTTGCCGGAGAAACAGCCGTGAACTTTATCGAGGTAAGTTTCTCTGTCTAATATTTTCATTTTACCGCACCTTTCAGCGCCGCGGAGAGCTCTTCGTTCTCCTTCGCGGCAAGCTCCGGAGTCGTGCCGCAGGCCAGCACATAGACCTTCAGCTTTGGCTCGGTGCCGGAGGGACGCGCGATGACTCTCGTGCCGCCCTCGATGAAGAACTTCACAACGTCCGACTTCGGAAGGCCGTCAATGCCCTCGGCATAGTCCAGCACCTTCTCGACATTTCTTCCGGCAAAGTCCACATCGCCCGAACGGAACTTCGCCATGACGTCCTTCATCTTCTGAACGCCGGCGATGCCTTCAAACTCGAAGGAATGCGTCACATTCTTATAGTAGCCGTAAGTATCGTAGAGCTCCGAGAGCTTATCGAGAAGGCTCACGCCCTTGCTCTTGTAGTACGCGAACATCTCACAGATGAGGTACGCGGCGTCAACGGCGTCCTTGTCGCGGACATAGCCGCCGGACAGATAGCCGTAGCTTTCTTCAAAGCCGAAGATGTAGGAATCTTCCTTCCCTTCCTTCTCCAGCATCAGGATCTGTTCGCCGATATACTTGAAGCCGGTCAGGACGTTCACGGTGCGCACGCCGTAGTGCTCCGCGATCTTTTCGCCGAGGTCGGTCGTCACGATCGTCTTGACCATCATCGGGTCCGCGGGCATCGTTCCGTTCTTGATGCGCTGCGAGCAGATATAGTCGAGAAGCAGGCATCCGGTCTCGTTGCCGGAGACAAGCACATAATTGCCGTCTTTGTCGGCCACCGCGATGCCGCAGCGGTCGCAGTCGGGGTCGGTCGCAAGAAGGAGCTCCGCCTTCTCTTCCTCCGCGTACTTCATGCCGAGCGCCATCGCCTCGTGAATTTCCGGGTTCGGATAGGGGCAGGTCGGGAAGTTTCCGTCGGGATTCCGCTGCTCCGCCACGACCGTAATATTCGTAAAGCCGGTTTCCTTCAGCATGCGCGTAACAGGCTTTAAACCGGTGCCGTTTAAGGGCGTGTAGACAATCGCCACATTCCGGTCGATCCGGTCATCCGGCCCGAGCACGGATTCTTTTTTGACGCGCTCGATGAAAGCGGTATAGACGTCCTCGGAAATGTATTCGATGCAGCCCTTTTTAAGAAGTTCATCAAAATCGCCGAACTTCACGTCCCGGAACACGTCCAGCACGTTGATCGCGGCAAGGATCGTATCCGCCGCTTCCGTTGTAATCTGGCAGCCGTCCGCGCCGTAAACCTTGTAGCCGTTGTATTTCGAGGGATTGTGGGACGCCGTCACCATAACGCCGGCGCTGCAGTGAAGCTCGCGGACCGCCCAGGAAAGGAGCGGGGTCGGCATCAGCTGCGGATAGATATAGGCCTTGATGCCGTTGCCGGCGAAAATCGCCGCGGAAATCCTGGCAAAAAGGTCGGATTTGATGCGGGAGTCATAGCTGATCGCGATGGAACGCTTCCCTTTCGGGAACGCGCCGAGCACATAGTTCGCAAGCCCCTGTGCCGCGCGGCCGACCGTATAGACGTTCATGCGGTTCGTGCCCGCGCCGATGACGCCCCGAAGGCCGCCGGTCCCGAACTCGAGGTCCCGGTAAAAGGCGTCTTCGATCGCGGCTTCATCGCTTGCAATTGCGCATAACTCTTCCTGCAGGTCCTGGTCGAGCGTTGCCCTGCCGCACCATGCAATATATTTATTCTCAATTTCAGAATTCATCATTTTCCTCCGAAAAGTCCTCCGTCAGGAAAGAATGGGCCGGATGCCTTCGGCAAGCAGGTTCTTCTTTCCTTCCGCCTCGCTCAGATCTTTTCCCTTAGTTGTGAAATAGGTTTTGATCTTCGGCTCGGTGCCCGAGGGGCGGACGATGACAGACGACCCGTCCTCAAGCGCATAAATCAGGACGTTTGCCTTCGGAAGTCCGGTTTCTTCGGGTTTCGCGTAGTCCGTCACGCCTGTCACGGCGATGCCGGCGATTTCCTTCGGCGGCTCCGTGCGAAGTCCGTCCATGATGCCCTTCATCTTGTCCATGCCGGTCAGGCCCGGGAACTCGAAGCTGTCGACCTTATTCAGGTAACGGCCGTACTGGGCGTAGATTTCCTCGAGCCGCTGCTTGATCGAGGAACCGATGCTGCGGTAATACGAGGCCATCTCACAGATCAGCATCGACGCCACGACCGCATCCTTGTCACGCACATAGGGGCCGGCAAGATAGCCGTAGCTCTCTTCGAATCCGAAGATGAAGCGTTCGACTTCGCCTGCCGCCTCGAGCTGCGCGATCTGGTCGCCGATCCACTTGAAGCCGGTCAGCACGTGACGGAGCTCCACGCCGTAATGCTCTGCGACCGCGTCCGCAAGCGGTGTGGACACGAGAGACATTACAGCGACCGGATTCTTCGGCATCGTTCCCTGTTCGATCCTGCCCGCGCAGATATAGTCGAGAAGGAGCACGCCCATCTCGTTGCCGCTGACAAGCTCGTAGCTGCCGTCCGGACACTTCATCGCGATGCCGACGCGGTCCGCGTCAGGGTCGGTTGCGAGCATCAGGTCCGCGCCTTCCTTCTTCGCAAGCTCCAGGCCGTATTTCAGCGCTTCGAAGATTTCCGGGTTCGGATACGGCGCCGTCGTGAAATAGCCGTTCGGGTATTCCTGCTCCGGCACGATCGTGATATCCGTAATGCCCATATCGTTCAGCACATGCGTGACAGGGACAAGGCCGGTGCCGTTTAACGGAGAATAGACGAGCTTCAGCCCGGCGTTCTTCGCAAGACCCGGGCGGACCTGGCAGGCTTCGATCGACTCATAGAAGGCCTGCTTGCAGGCGTCTCCGACAAAGCGGATCAGGCCCTCTTCCACGCCCTCGGCAAAGGAAATATACTTCGCACCCGTCAGAATGTCGGTCTTCTGGATTTCATCATAAACAATGGCCGCGGCGTCATCCGTCATCTGGCAGCCGTCCGGTCCGTACGCCTTGTAGCCGTTGTATTTCGCGGGGTTGTGGGAGGCTGTCACCATGATACCCGCGTTGCATTCATAATATCTTGTGGCAAAGCTCAGTGCGGGAACCGGCATCAGAGAATCATAGATGCGGACTTTGATGCCGTTTGCCGCAAGAACGCCCGCCGCTTCCTTGGCAAAGACGTCGCTCTTGATGCGGCTGTCGTAGCTGACTGCCACCGTCTGGTTTCCTCCCTGGGTCTTCACCCAGTTGGCCAGGCCCTGAGTAGCCTGGCGCACGACCCAGATGTTCATCCGGTTCGTTCCGGAGCCGATTGTGCCTCTTAAGCCCGCGGTTCCAAACTGCAGCGCGACGGCAAAACGGTCCTTGATTTCCTCGTCATTTCCTTCAATTCTCAGAAGTTCCGGCTTCAGATCCGGATCCTTAAGATCCGCTGCGAGCCAGCGTCTGTATTCGTCCTGATACATCGTATTCTCCCTTCGTGTTCCTGACTGTCCGCCGGAAAAACCGGCAGCCGACTGATGATAACGCAGTGCCCTTTTTTTACCTGCCGCCTGTCCGGGTTGTTTTCATACCGGCAGGCAGGATTCTGTGCCTTTTTACACGGTCGAGCAGATTGCCCGAAGCGTGCCTTCGATTGTGACCTCCCCGTATCCGAAGGGCAGGATCAGATGATCGCCTTTTCTGACGGGATGCCCGTTCAGCTTCCCCTCGCCCTCAAATACGGACATGCAGAGGAAGTTTTTGTCCTGCGGGAAGGAGGCTGTTCCCTCGACGTCGAGAAGATAAACCGTATACTTGCCGCATTCATGCAGGGGACAGAGGGAATTCGGCTTCTTCTCCCGCTCGATGTCCTTTGCCCGCTTCACCTGCTCCTCCGGATCCTTCGCGGGAACCGTGATGACGTCCATGCTCTTCTCCAGATGCAGCTCGCGCGGCTTTCCGTTCTGCAGACGGTCATAATCGTACAGGCGGTAGGTGATGTCGGAGTTCTGCTGGGTTTCAAGGAGCGTAAGTCCTCCCTTGATGGCATGCACGGTGCCGGGATCAATCTGGATGAAGTCGCCGACGCTTACCGGAATTTCCCGGATGAGCTCCCGGAACTTTCCCTCCCGGACCATCTCCCGCAGTTCTTCCTGCGTCTTCGCGTTGTGTCCGGCGACGAGTGTCGCCCCTTCCGGCGCCGACAGGATATACCAGCACTCGGTTTTTCCGAAGGAGCCGTTCTCGTGCTCCTTCGCGTAGGCGTCGTCCGGATGCACCTGGATCGACAGGTCGTCCTTCGCGTCAATGATCTTGATCAGCAGCGGGAAGCGGTCGGAATCGATATTTCCGAACCAGTCCGGATGCTCCCGGTAAACCTCGGAAAGCTTCTTTTCGCCGTTCACGAGGCAGTCGCCGTTTTCATGCGCGGCAATGCCCCAGCATTCGCCGATATCGTCGCCTTCAATCTCGTAGCCGAAATTTTCCCTTAAGCCCGTTCCTCCCCAGATATTGTGCGTGAAGACCGGGCTTAAGAAAAGAATGTCCTTTTTCATCTTCAGCCCTCGTTCTTCAGGAGTTCAAGGTTTTTCGAGATCAGCTCGCATCTCTGCTGTACGCAGAGCACCGAACGGCCGGGATCCGAAGGCGTGTTGAAGGTGTAGTCCACCAGCTTGTCGATCGTCGTCGTCGCGACGTGCATTCTGGTGTCGGAAGACGCGTAGTAAATGAAGACTTCGTTCTTTTCATTCACAATGGCACCGTTCGTGAAGACCACGTTCGAAACGTCGCCGACGCGCTCCCCTTCCCGCGGAACGATGAAGACGCCCGAGGGCTCAGCGATGACCTTCGACGGATCGTCGAGCGCGGTCGCAAAGACGTAAATGACGTAGCGGAGGCCCGCCGCGGTATTGCGGACGCCGTGCGCGATGTGGATCCAGCCCTTTTCGGTCTTGATCGGCACGCAGCCCGCGCCGTTCTTGGCTTCCGTAATCGTATGATACTTGCGGAGCGAGGTCATCTTCTCCTCATCGATCACCGGATTCGTGATATCGTCGCAGAGGCCGAAGCCGATGCCGGAGCCGGAGCCGGTCTCGATGAAGTCGTCCATCGGACGGGTGTAGAATGCGTACTTGCCGTTCACAAATTCCGGATGCAGGACGACGTTTCTCTGCTGCGGAGAGCGGAGCGTCTTCAGGTTCGGCAGGCGTTCCCAGGTCTTCAGGTCTTTCGTCCGGATAATGCCGGCTTCCGCGATGGCGGCCGAAAGATCGGGGTTGTCGGGGTCCTTTTTCTCCGAGCAGAACACGCCGTAGATCCAGCCGTCCTCATGCTGCGTCAGGCGGACGTCGTACATATTGACTTCATCCGGGGCCGTATCCGGAAGCTGTACCGGATAATCCCAGAAACGGAAGCCGTCGATGCCGCTCGCGGACTCGGCGATTCCCAGGAAGGACTTGCGGTCATTGCCTTCCACACGGACGGCAAGATAATACTTCCCGTTCAGATAGATGGCGCCGGCATTCAGGGTTGCGTTCACGCCGAGGCGCTCCATAAAGTAGGGATTCGTCTCTTTGTTGATGTCGTAGCGCCAGATGATCGGCGCATGCTCGCGCGTCACGACCGGATATTTGTAACGGTCATAGATACCGTTGTAGAAGCCGGTCTTTTCGTTCTTCCGGGCGATGAGCTCTTCCTGCTCTTTCAGCAGTTCGTAGTACTTTTCGTGGATCATAGCTGCCTCCTTATGTATTTTTCCCTTACTTCAGGATAAAGTTCATTTCCACCGGATTGTGGTCGGAATACGCGAAGCCGGTATCGATGACGTCCGAGGAAATCACTTCCACATTGTCCGTCACCATGAATCCGTCCACCGTCAGCACGAACTGATCCGGGTTGTAGGGGCCGTCGGCGTTCCGGCAGCTCGGCACCTTCGTCTCCTCGTCATAGGGGAAGACCAGGGAAACGTTCCTGCCGTCAAAGGTGTCCGCCGGGATCGGCTGCGCCCAGGTGTAGTCCCCGGCGCTGGTGTTGAAGAATTCTTCCGCGTCGCCGGAGAGATCCTTGTTGAAATCGCCGCCTGCGATGCAGTAATTGCCTTTTTCGAATTCGGTCTGCATATCGGAGATCACCATCTCCATCTGCTCCTGGGCGATCGTTCCGTCGGAGGTATAGGCCGAGAGATGGAAATTGATGAGTACGAGCTCCTTCCCGTCCGCCATCGGGACCCGGCTCACGCTGTAGCAGCGGTCGAGATCGACAAGCTTCATGACGGAATCCTCCAGAGGAAGCTGGCGGCGGAGCGAGGACGCAATGTCCCATTTTGAGAGGGTCATGATCGAGGAGCGGCTCTTTCCGTGCGGCTGAGTGAAGGGATAAAACAGGAAGGGAGAATCCCAGTTCTGTGCCCAGGTATAGGAATAGCCTGCAAGACCGGCCTTCACATCCTCCCGCTCGTCCCGGTGATAGGAACGCGTGGAGTTCAGGTCGACTTCCTGAATCAGCGCGAGGTCCGGAGACTGCTCCTTTAAGAACGCCGTGATCTTCTTCATGTTCGCGTCCAGACGTTCCTTCGACCAGGCCCAGCTCTCGGTGCCGCCGTCCATGAAGAAGCCGTAATCCGGCTCGTAGGCGCCGAAGCCGATATTGTAGCTCAGGATCCGGTATTCCTTCCCGGAGACCAGCGCCTCTTCGGAAAGCTCGGACTTCACGGGCTCTAAAGCCTGATTGTCCGGAATCCTGTGATAGGCAATGAAGACATAGGCAAAATAGCCGACAACAATGAGGAGAACGGCCGCCAGCGCGATCAGGATGATCTTCAGCGCTGTCGGGAATTTCTTTTTCTTCGGAGATTTCATCATAACACCTCATCCGCCCCTTCGGGGCCGCCTTCCGCTTTAGTAGGAAGACCTTGTATTCGTCCGGCCGAGCATCGCCTTCTTCGGCACGATGCGGATGTTGTCCGCGCCAAGAACCGATGCCGCCGCGTCCACGGCTTCATGCCCTGCGTCAATGTCAAAGGCAGAGCCGAGCTTCTTATACTGTCTGGTGTCTCTTAAAAAGATCACCAGCGTGTCATGTCCGTCAAATACCGAAAGGGCCTTCCGGACCGTCTCGAAATGCGACTCATAGTCCGCCTTGTCCTTAAACTGCAGCCACATTTCCTTCGGGACCTCCGAGAAGGGTATCAGGCTCTCGAGGATCAGCTTGCCTTCCGGATCGTCGCCGATCGATACGCGCCCCGAGATCAGCACCTTTTCGTCTTCATTCAGCAGCATGCGGTAGCGCTCGTAATCCTTCGGGAAAATCAGCACCTCGACAGATCCCAGCATGTCCTCGAGCGTAATGAAGGCCATCATCTGGTTGGATTTCGTGGTTTTCAGCGTCTTCCCGGCAATCATTCCGCCGATCACGACGCGCGAGCCGTCCTCCGCCTTCGCAGTCCCGCCCTCCTCGTCCACGATAAAGTCCGTGGAGAGCGCCGTGACATTCTTCTCGAGAAGCGGCATGTATTCCTGAAGCGGATGACCGGAGAGATAAATTCCGAGCACCTCCTTCTCATACGCGAGAAGCTGCGGCGTCTCGAACTCGCCGATATCCGGATAGGGGGAAGACATCTGCGCCTTCAGGCTGTCGCCGACGCCCGCAAGGTCGAACAGACTGAACTGCCCCGACATGGAGTCCTTGCGGTTCCGCTCCACATCCTCAAGAAGCTTCGGATAGTGGGTGAACTGCTGTCTTCGCGTGTAACCGAAGGAATCGAAGGCCCCGGCCTTGATAAAGCTTTCCAGCGTCTTCTTATTGACTTCCTTTCCGCTTAAGCGCTCCATGAAATCCTGCAGGGATTTATAGGGTCCGCGCTTCCTGCGCTCCGAGACGATTTCTTCCACCACCGCCTTTCCGACGCCCTTGATCGCGCTCAAGCCGTAGCGGATTTTGCCGTCCTGGACGGAGAATTCGCCTCTTCCCGCGTTGATATCCGGGGGAAGCATGTCGATCTTCATCTGGCGGCAGGTATAGATGTAATTGGAAACCTTGCTCGTCACATCCATCACCGAGGTCATGAGCGCCGCCATGAATTCCTCGGGATAATAGTATTTGAGCCAGGCCGTCTGGTAGGAAACCACCGCGTAGCAGGCCGCGTGCGCCTTGTTGAAGGCGTAGCTTGCGAAGGCCGTCATATCGTCGAAGATCTTATTCGCGACCTCCTCGCTGATTCCTTTCGCGACGCAGCCCGGCACGCCTTCCTCCGGATTTCCGTAGACAAAATTCCGGCGCTCGGCGTTCATGACGTCGTGCTTCTTCTTGCTCATCGCGCGCCGTACGAGGTCCGCCCGGCCGAGCGTGTAGCCGCCGAGGTCCTGCACGATCTGCATGACCTGCTCCTGGTACACGATACAGCCGTAGGTTGTCGACAGGATCGGCTCAAGTTCGGGGCAGAGATAGTGCACGGAAGCCGCGTTTTTCTTGCCCTCGAGGTACTGGTCGATGAAGTCCATCGGCCCCGGCCGGTACAGGGAAATGCCCGCGATGACGTCTTCTAAGGAGTCCGGCTGCAGCCGCTTCATGAAGCCGCGCATCCCGGCCGACTCGAGCTGGAAGATTCCGTCGCAGTCTCCGGTGCCGATATAATGATAAATATTTTTGTCTTCGTAGTCGATCCGGCTGATATCGATGTCAACGCCGCGGCTTTCCTTAATATTCTTCACCGCGTCCGCAATGACGGTCAGCGTCCGAAGGCCCAGGAAATCCATCTTCAGAAGGCCGAGCTCCTCGATCGTCGTCATCGTGAACTGAGTCGTCAGAGATCCGTCCTGCGCACGCGAAAGCGGCACATATTCATAGACCGGCTTCTGCGAAATCACGATGCCGGCCGCATGCACCGAGCTGTGGCGCGGCAGGCCCTCGAGCCGCATCGCCATATCGATGAGCTTCTTCGCCTGTTCGTCGTTTTCGTACTGCTCCCGGAAATCGGGGCTTGATTTCAGCGCCTTGTCGAGCGTGATATTCAGCTCGTTCGGCACGAGCTTGGAGAGCTTGTCGCAGAAGGAATACGGCAGATCCATCGCGCGTCCGACGTCGCGGATCACGCCGCGTGCGGCCATCGTACCGAAAGTGATGATCTGCACCACCTCTTCCTTGCCGTACTTTCTCACGACGTAGTCGATGA
>CAMPAR010000014.1 GCA_946632055.1 uncultured Lachnospiraceae bacterium | reverse complement strand
CGCCGGGTTTTCCGTAAAATCAATGTCGTATAGGACGGACTGGATATAGAAGCCCGTTCCGCCGCAGATCACCGGAATCCGGCCGCGGCTGTAAATTTCCGTAAGAGCGTCCTTCGCAAGGCGCTGGAAGACCGCGACGTTGAAGGGCTCCTTCGGGTCGAGGACGTCGATCAGATGATGCGGAACCTCCTGCATTTCTTCCGGCGTGATTTTGGCGGAGCCGATGTCGAGCCCGCGGTAGACCTGCATCGAATCGGCGGAAATCACTTCCCCGCCGAATTCCTTCGCAAAGGTTACTGCAAGGTCGCTTTTCCCGACGGCGGTCGGTCCCGCGATGATGATGAGCGGTTTCCTTCGGTTCATTTCTTCAGAAGCTCCTGCAGAAGTCCGGAAAAATGCATGCCGTGAGACGCCTTGAAGTAGACGAGATCCCCCGGACGGATTTCCTTCGAAAGCGCGTCCCGCAGTTCCTCCGAAGTCTCAAAATATCTGCATTTTGACGCATAGCCGCTGTCAATGCAGGCCTTTTCCATCATCTTCGCCTCTTTGCCGGTGAGGAATAAAAGATCCGGCTTCGTCTTGCAGGCATACGATCCGACTTCATAGTGGAAGCGCGCGGAATCGGGGCCGAGTTCCAGCATGTCTCCGAGGACCGCGATCTTCCTGCTGCCCTCCTGCACAGCCATTTCCGACAGGACCTTCAGCCCCGCCTTCATGCTGTCCGGGCTCGCGTTGTAGCTGTCGTCGATATAGAGGACGCCGTCCTGTTCGATCCGCTGCAGCCTTCCCTGGAATCCGCCGTAGCCGGAAAGCGACTCCGCAGCCTTCTGAAGATCGACGCCGAAAAAGTCCGCCACGGCAAACGCCGCGAGAGCGTTCAGCACATTATGCGCGCCGGGGACGGAAAGATGCACCGGGAAGAGCGTTTTTCCGTCTTTTACGAAGTCGAAGGCGTAGCAGCCGTTCTCCGGACGGATATTCACGCCGCGGTAGCGCGCGTTCTCACCGGTTCCGTAGAAGACCACAGGATAGCCGGTAAGCCCCTGGTACTTCACGAGCATCGGGTCGTCGCCGCAGAGGAACAGCGTCTTCTCTTCCTTTCTGGAATCGTAGAAGCCCCGCGTCACGGTCATTTTCTCTTCCGTCAGGCGGTCCTGATTTCCGTAGTATTCCATGTGCGCGACGCCGATATTCGTAATCACGGCGCAGGAAAGGTCGCACAGGGAGGAAATGAGTCCGAGTTCTCCCGGCACATTCAGACCAAGCTCGAGCACCGCGAGATCATCCTCGTCCGAAAGCTCCGACAGCGTAATCGGCACGCCGAGCTTGTTGTTATAGTTCTTGCCGGTGCGGTAGACCTTCTTTTCGGCCGATAAAGCCGCCGCGATCATCTCACGGGTCGTGGTCTTTCCGACCGAACCCGTCACGCCGACCGCCCGGATGGAAAGCAGCGAGCGCGCATAGGCCCCGAGCTTCTGGACGGCCGAAAGCGTATCGTCCACGAGGATCAGCGCCTGTTTAGCCTCCGGATGCGCCTCCTTCCAGGCTAGAAGCGGGGCTTCCTGCGCCGAAATTACGGCCTTTGCGCCGTTTTCCAGCGCTTTCCCGATAAAACGGTGGCCGTCGATGTTTTCGCCCGCTATCGGCACAAATAATGCGTTCTCCGGGATTTCCCTGGAATCCGTCGAGAAGCAATCAAAGCGGACTGAAGGATCGCCGGAAAGCAGTTTCCCTCCGGTGACCGTAAGAAGTTCCTGTATCGTTATTTCTTTCATAAGCTAAAATCCAATCCTGCGGCGACAGCAGGCGGGCTTTAAAAATGCCGGGCCTCACTTAGTCGTCCGTGATATGATAAAATGAAAATCCGTGATCGAGCGCGCCGCAAGCCAGGATTTTCCGATCATCTGGCTTCTTTGGACGACTCCCACCGTAGAGGAACGGCTGTCTTCGCTGTTCGCCGGCATGTCCCCGAGCACGAAATATTCGTTGTCTGAAAGACGGATGCTCTCCTCCGCGATACCGTCGGAAGTGATCTCGGAGATGCAGGACGAAACGTCGAGCTCCTCTCCGTCGATATACACCGTCCCCTTTTCGATCCGGATGGTCTCCCCCGGAAGCCCCACCACGCGCCGCACGAGGATATCGTTGTCCTGCGTTCTCGAAAGCCTCCTGAAGGTGATGACGTCAAAGCGCTTCGGGTCCGTCAGGCGGTACGCGATGCGGTCCGTGAACACCACGGAGCCCGGCATCACCGTCGGCTCCATCGATTTTGAGCCGGTCCGGGCCGCGAAAAAAAGATAGCGCGCCACAAAGAGCCCAAGCGCCGCGATGACGGCCGCCTGGACAATGGTTTCCAGAACGGATAAGAATTTCGGACGATCGTCCACGAGGTACATTTTTTTCTTCATAAACCGCTCCGTGTGCCTCTTCAGAAAAAAAAGAACTCTTCAGAAATTAAGAAAAGCACTACATTGCTGCAGTGCTTGTCTTTTTTATTTACCGTACCAGTTCCTTGACCTTCGCAGCCTTACCTGTTCTCTGTCTCAGATAGTTCAGTTTCGCACGGCGTACTTTACCGAAGCGAACGACTTCGATCTTCTCTACATTCGGAGAATGCAGAGGCCATGACTTTTCGACGCCGATGCCGCCGGAAATCTTCCGTACGGTGAATGTCTCACGGACGCCGCCGTTCTGACGCTTCGTGACCGTGCCTTCAAAGACCTGAATACGCTCGCGGTTGCCTTCCTTGATCTTCGCGTGTACACGAACCGTGTCTCCTACGGAGAACTTGTCCACGGATGCCTTTAACTGTTCGTCTTCGATTTTCTTAATGATTTCGTTCATTCGAAACCCTCCTCATTATCGGCCATTCTTACTACTTCCCTCTCCTGTCCTCCGCGAGCGGACCCGGAGCCGTTTCAGTACAGCGGAATGCGCCTTAAAATAGCAACTTGTAAAATATACCACAAAGCGCGGCAAAATGCAAGCGGTATTTGAAAAATCAGCTCCGACCCATTTCAAGCAGCTTGTCCTTCAGCTCCTGCTCCATCTTCCGGAGTTCGACCTCCGCGTCCTGACGGGCCTTTCTGCCGCTCTCCTGGACCTGCATCACTTCGGACAGCGTGGTGATGAGCTCGGCGTTCGTCTGCTTCAGGGTCTCGATGTCCACGATGCCGCGCTCGTTCGCCTTCGCGGCCTCGACGCTCGCCATATGAAGCGTGGCGGCGTTCTTCTTCAGGAGCTCGTTCGTCGCGTTCGTCACGGCGGACTCGGCCTGAATGGCGGCCTGGGAGTGCGCGATGCCGAGCGAAATGACCATCTGGTTCTTCCAGAGCGGGATGGTATTAACGATGACGGACTGGATCTTTTCCGCAAGCTGGGTATCGGTCGACTGCAGGAGACGGATCTGCGGAGCGGTCTGCATGGAGATCATGCGGGTCAGGTCGAGGTCATAGATCTTCTTCTCGAAACGGTTGCACTGATCCGTGAGATCGCGTACGGCCTGCGCGTCTTCCGCGCGTCCGGTTTCTTCGGCTTTTTTCCGAAGCTCGGCAAGCTCGCCATTCCGGATTTCATCGAGGCGCTTCTTGCCGGCGATGATGTACATCGTGATTTCCTTGTAGGACTGCAGGTTCAGGTCATACATCTGGTCGAGAACCGCCACGTCCTTTAAAAGCGTTACCTGATGACCCTCGAGCGCGTTGCAGATCTTGTTGATATTGACCTCGGTCTTGTCATACTGCGCCTTCATCAGCTCCACGCGGTTTTTCAGCTTTCTCGCGCGTCCGAACAAGCCCTTCTGCTCGGTGCTGTCGTCAAAGTTCTTGACTTCCGCGACCACGCTGGTCAGAAGCTCGCCGACTTCGCCCATGTCCTTCGTGCGGACGTTGTCCAGGGTCTTCTGGGAGAAATCCGCCATCTTCTTCTGGACGCCGGAACCGTACTCCAGGATGCCGGTCGTGTTCTTGATATCGATCTGCTTCGAGAACTGCTCTACCGCCTGCTTTTCAGCGTCGGACAGCATGGAATCGTCCATGTTGATCGTCTGCTGCGCGGCTTCCGCTGCCGCCTCGGCCGCGGTGGGCGTCGTACCGGAGATTACTTCGTTTCCGGACACATTGGTAAACGCTTCCCCGAAAGTCAGTGTGGGGGCCGCCTGCTGCTGTGCCTTCTGGAATTCCTCATTCGTCATTGTCAAGATTCCTCCTCTATTTATTCTGGATGCTCACGTCGGCATCCTTTAATCCCTCCTGAACCAGCATGGTGTTCAGGACCGAGATATCACTGTTGATGTCCCAGGCGGTATCCCGGAACAGTTCGTCCAGCAGCTTCTCAAAAGCATCGTTCACCGTATCGATGGTGTGCTCGATCTGCTGCTGCGTTTTAATCATCTGCTCGGTTTTAAAAGGCTCCTTCTCGATCTCCTGATAAGACTCCAGAAGCTTCCAGGTCGTCGGAAGGTAATAATTCATCAGTTTTCTAAGGTCGTTCGCGGAGCCCGGACGCTTTTTCACTTCGTCCAGAATCCGCCGGATCACCTGCTCGAGCCGGTAGAGCTTGGCGGAAATCACCTGTCCGGGCAGGAGGTCGTTCGCTTCCTTGATTTTACGAAGGTAGCTCTCGCCCTCCCGGATGATGGCGCGTTCCGCTTCGGAAAGAGCCGAAAGGCGCTCGTCCTCCGCTTCCTCCTGTGCAATCGCCCTTCGCTGCGTTTCCAGAGACTGCAGGTAGTTTTTGTAGGTGTCATCCGAGGTGATCAGCACGTCGCTGTCGCCGGCCGTTCCGATATGGCCCTGCAGGAAATACCGCTCGTCGATCATGTCCTGCAGGTCGTTTTTCACGAATTTCGTGCTTTTCCCGGTGCGGGCCGCGAGACGCGGAAGCTCGATGTAGGTCTTGTCCTGAAGCGCCTGGATGTATTCCCGGAAGCGCTGAACGCGATTTCCCTTCTTCATTCCAAGGAAACCGAGCGTCAGGCCTCCGGCCAGAAACAGGAACTCGAAAATGAGTCCGGTAATTCCGCCGAGGCTTGGCCCGTTGAAGATCATCGGAAGAAGCGTTCCCAGCATGACCGGCGTCATGATGGCCGCCGTACCGAAGCCGAAAACCATCTGGAAAATCGACCCGGTCTTGTCCCCGGTTGTCTTTTTATACAGCTGCGGCGGACGGACTTTCTGCGTCCAGGAGGAGCCGGGGGAGATCATTCCCCGCGCGGCGTCCACCATTTTTCCGATGCTCTCCGTCGCATTCGTGATCTGTGCATTGAATCTGTCAAAATCAAATTCAGCCATTTGTTCCTCTGTCCTTTTCTTTAGAAAAGTGCTGAAAGCCTCTCTTCTACCTGAGCCATCATGGTTTCGTATTTTTCAAGCTTCTCCCGCTCCGCGGCGATCTTGTCCTCCGGCGCGCGGGCGATAAACTTCTCGTTTCCAAGCATTCCGCGCGAACGCTGAAGCTCCTTCTCGAGACGCTCCTTTTCCTTCGTCAGGCGCTCGCGTTCCTTCTCGAGATCCACAAGGTCGGACAGCGGGATGTAGATATTGTTGGTCGCGGTCACCGCGGAAACCGCGGATTCGTCGATGCCGCTCCGGTTCTCCTGTACGAAGACCTCCGAAGCCGCCGACAGCGCCGCGAAGAAGCCTTTCGTGTCTTCAAAGACCTTCCGGACTTCCGGATCCGCGCTCACGACATACACCTGCGCTTTTTTCGACGGCGCGACGTTCATGTCGAGCCTCAGCGCCCGGATCTGCTTCACGTTCTCCTTGATGATTTCAACCTTTTTTTCGTCCTCCTCGAAGTCCCATTCGCTCCGGAAAACCGGCCAGGCCGAAGTCATGATCGTCTCTTCCGAGGACTGCAGGTTCGTGTAGATCTCCTCGGTCACGAAGGGGATGTAGGGATGCAGAAGCTTCAGGGTTTCAAGAAGCACGGTGCGAAGCGTCCAGAGAGCCGCCGCCTTGGTGTCATCCTGATCATTATACAACCTCGGCTTCACCATTTCAATATACCAGTCGCAGAATTCGTCCCAGGCGAAGTCCTGCACCTTCTGCAGCGCGATTCCGAGCTCGAAGCGGTCGAGGTTCTCCGTCACTTCCTTCGCGAGGCGGTTCACGCGCGAAAGGATCCAGCGGTCCGAAAGCGTCAGCTTCTCCGTCGCCATCTCTTCCGGCACCTCGGCTTTCTCCAGGTTCATCATGATGAAGCGCGCGGCGTTCCAGATCTTGTTCGCGAAATTCCGGCAGGCCTGCACGCGCTCGTCATAATAGCGCATGTCGTTGCCGGGTGCGTTGCCGATGAGAAGCATCATGCGGAGCGCATCCGCGCCGTACTGCTCGATGACCTCCAGAGGATCGATGCCGTTTCCGAGGGATTTGCTCATCTTGCGTCCCTGCGAGTCACGCACGAGGCCGTGGATATAAACCGTACGGAAGGGCACCTTCCCGGTATAGGCGAGGCCGCTGAAAATCATGCGGCTGACCCAGAATCCGATGATATCATAGCCGGTCACGAGGGTATCCGTCGGATAGAAATACTTCAGATCCTCCGTTTCCTCCGGCCAGCCGAGCGTCGAGAAGGGCCACAGCGCGCTCGAGAACCAGGTGTCGAGCGTATCCGGATCCTGCTGAAGATGCGTGCAGCCGCACTTCGGGCAAGTCTTCGGCGCCTGTTTTTCCACAATCGTCTCCCCGCAGTCCTCGCAGTACCAGGCCGGGATCTGGTGTCCCCACCAGAGCTGACGGCTGATGCACCAGTCGCGGGTATTGTTCATCCAGTTGAGATAGGTTCTTGTGAAGCGCTCCGGAACGAAACGGATTTCTCCGTCCTCGACCGCCTGAATAGCCGGCTCCGCGAGCGGTTTCATGCGCACGAACCACTGCTTCGAAATCATCGGCTCGATCACGTGATGGCAGCGGTAGCAGGTGCCGACCTCATGCTTCAGGGGCTCGATTTCCTTCAGAAGTCCGAGCTCGCGAAGGTCGTCAAGCACCGCTTTCCTCGCTTCGTCCGTCGTCATGCCGGCGTATTTTCCGCAGTCCAGCACCTCCGGCTCGCCCTCCGCGGCCTTTCCGGACGCGAGGTATTCGCGCTGCGCCTCGGCCTCCGCCTTTCCGGTCATATGTCCGTCATAGGTAAAGACGCGGACTCTCGGTAAATTGTGGCGGTTTCCGACCTCGAAGTCGTTGGGGTCATGCGCCGGCGTGATCTTCACGACGCCGGTTCCCTTTTCCATATCCGCGTGCTCGTCGCACACGATCGGAATTTCCTTATTGATCAGCGGCAGGATGACATGGCAGCCGTGCAGATGCATGTAGCGCTCGTCCTCCGCGTTGATCGCGACGGCCGTATCGCCGAGCATCGTCTCGGGACGCGTGGTCGCAAGCTCCAGCATTTCGCCGGTCTCCTTCACCGGATACAGGATGTGGTAGAAATTGCCCTCCTTCTCCTCATGCTCGACCTCCGCGTCGGAAATCGAGGTATTGCAGAATGGACACCAGTTGACCATCCGGTTTCCGCGGTAAATCAGGTCCTTCCGGTAGAGATTGACAAAGACCGTTTTCACGGCGTCCGAGCAGCCCTCGTCCATCGTGAAGCGCTCGCGGTCCCAGTCGCAGGACGAGCCGAGTTTCTTCAGCTGGCTGACGATCCTCGTGCCGTACTTGTCTCTCCAGTCCCAGGCTCTCTTCAGGAATCCGTCCCGACCGATCATTTCCTTCGTCAGGCCTTCTTCGCGCATCGCCTCCACGACCTTCGCTTCCGTAGCGATGGAGGCATGGTCGGTTCCGGGCTGCCACAGCGCTTCATAGCCCTGCATCCTTCTGTAGCGGATCAGGATGTCCTGCAGGGTGTTGTCCAGCGCGTGACCCATGTGCAGCTGTCCCGTAATGTTCGGGGGCGGCATGACGATCGTATAGGGTTTCTTTTTGCTGTTCGGCGAGGCCTTGAAATACCCCTTCTCCTCCCAGTTTTCGTAAATCCGCTTTTCAATTTCGGACGGGTTGTAGGTCTTCGACAGTTCCTTCATTTTTTCTCCTCAAAATTACAGCGTTCGGCTTCTCTTCTTCGCTTTTTATTCCAGCATGCCGCGGCAGGCTTCCTTCCGGCCGTCCAGGTATTCGGCAAGCGCTTTCTTCTGTGTGTCCGGATCCTTCAGGAAAATCTGCAGGGTCTCGTCGCCGTCCAGATTCTGCCGCGCGACGGTCTCCCGGTTCCAGTAATCCTGCTGCCATTTCTGCAGGACCGTGTCCGGAACCTTCGAGAAGTAGGCGTCCGGAAGCTCGGTTCCCGAGAGAATGCAGACGTCATAGGCCTTTTTCAGAATCCGCTCGGAATGGTTCATATCGTAGATGCCAAGCAGGCAGTCCAGCGCGTAATCGAATTCACAGAGATGCCCGTAGGCTCCCGACAGGGATTCCAGCACCTCGTAGTAGAATTCACGGGAAACCCGCGTATCGGCATTGCTGTTCGCAAGCGACTTGTAGCAGCGCACCGCGCTCTGATAGCGCTTCAGCTTCATCAGGCTGTCGGCCTTCGCCTTGATGCGCTCCTGGCTGCTCTTCCTTCTTCGGTACACGAGGCGGTTCTGGAATTCCTGAAGCTCCGCGTCCGAAAAGTATCCGACGTCCGACAGCAGCATCTGCAGCGTCGCGTCCTGCTCGGAGCGCGAGCTGTAAAAACGCTCGATCTTATCGGCGATTTCCCCCATGTCAAGCTCGTTCCGGATGAAGTACAGCAGGCGTTCATCGATGAAATCATCGCCGACGAGCGGCAGGTAATTATATATATAATAGCAGAGTTCCTCGATGGTGTAAATACGGATATCCAGTTCGTCCACTTCGTAGGGGAGCTCCGCTTCTTTTCCGCATAAAATATAACGTCCCATTCACGCCCCCTTTCAGTTTCCGTTTCCGATGGTGAAGGTTTTACGCACCTGGACGTCCGAGCCCGGGAAGAACTCCCCGAAGCCCTTGTCCGTCACCGTGACGGTAAACATCTTCTCCGAGAGGAAGGACAGCGCCACATTCACCCTCGTCACCTTCTGCGGGCGGGCGGGAAGTTCCTTCAAGGGAACGTCGATCATGATCGGCGTACGCTCGCCGAGGCGCTTCACCTTCATTCGGATCGAGGTCTCCTGATCCGGAATCAGGTCGAAATCCTCCTTGGTCTCATACCAGTTGTTTCCGACCGAGGCGAGATTCAGGACGCGCTGGTTGTTCCCCTGCGTGACCTCCATGCTGATATCCACGTCGATCCTTCCCTCACACATGATGCTGAAGGGATAGACCGAGGTCTCCCGGAGGTATTCGCAGGCCGCGTAAACTGCGCCCTTCGCGAACAGGTTCTCGATGAAGAAGACCTTGCGCCGCTGGCAGAGCACACGCAGGAAGTTCTCCCCCCACTTCTGGCAGGAATCCATGCCGCGTCCGGAGAGATAGGCGCTGGAAACCAGCTTCTTTTTCAGCATGCGGTCGACGCAGCCGGTCATGATATTGTCTGCCATCTTGCGTCCCGCCGCGCTGTCAAGAATCTCCAGCGAAAAGCCCTCCTCGAGGAAGGTGCGGCTCGCCCTCGCCACGTTCGGCTGCATGCCGCGCAGCACCTCGAGCTCGTAGTAATTCAGTCCGTCGCCCGAGAGATCGTAAAGCACCGAAATATTCGACCAGAGCTCGCGCTTCTGGCTCAGCACATAGTACAGATAGCTTTCCGTATGGCTGATGATGTGAATGCGGCTGCGTTCGATGCCGAGGCGGCGCGTCGAGCGGATCACGGCGTCAAGCACGGTCGTATCCAGCTCCTGCACCGAATACATGATCTCCAGAACCTTCCGGGTCTTCTTCTCCTTAAAAAGGAATTCCAGCGTCTCCTGCAGGAAGTGAAACAGCAGCTCCTCCGCGGAATACTGCACGCCCTCAAAGGTCGCAAATCCGCGGCGCGAAACGAGCCGGAGGAGCTTGTCCACAATGCTGCCTCCGCCCAGAAGCGCGGTTTCATAGGCCTCCTGCCCGATGAGCCAGACATCCTCTCCCTTCTTCCGGCAGATCGAATTCTGGATGACATAGGGATTTTCCTCCTCGGAAAACACGAGGTCGGCCGGTTCTTCCTGACCGCTTACAAAATAACTGATCCTGCAGAAATCCTTGCACAGATCAAATCCGATAATCAGTCCCTCTTCCACGGTGATCGTCCCTTACTCCTTCTGTTTGAATATATCCTCAATCATGGCGTCCTTCAGAAGCTGTGCGCGCACAAGCTCCGCCGTGTCCCTCAGCTGATTGCGGCGGATTTTCTGCTCCAGCCGCGAAATATCCTCGTAGCGCGATCCGCGGTTTTTCGGATCGGCTTCCTGGGAAATGATGTCTCCCTCGACTTCAGTGACGGAACCGCCCCGCTTCTGCACGGAGAAATAATACTGAATCCACTCCCGCTTATACAGAATAAACGAGCGCACAAAAACGCCGGGATAGATTTTCTTCAGCATCCGGTGGAAATAGTGGCGGCCCGGCAGGATCTGTCCCACCACGGCGACATCGAGCGCCTCCGGATCCCGGTATTCCACATAAATCCGGCCCTCGAGCTCCACCGGCATCTGAATATGCTTTTCGAGCTTCGAAAAGCAGCCGAGCACCAGATTCTCGCCGGCCGCCGCCTTGACAAGTGCCTCCGCAAGCGTGCGGTCATCCGTTGTCATCGGGCCGTTGTCGTTCGCAAAATAGGTGAGGAGTGCGAGCATGCAGACCTTCGGAAGGCTCCACACCCGGTTCTTCAGCTCCTCCGCCGCCGTATCCGTCAGGCTTCTCTCCTTCATGAAATACTGATGGGAGCGGAGCACGAGATACGCGGACTTCAGCAGGCTTTCGCTGCCGTTTTCCGACACATACCAGTCGAACAGCACGTCAAGATCCCGGCTGTTTCCCGCGTAGATGCATTCGGTAAAGGCCTGCTCCACGAGTCCCTTCGTCGGCTGATGCTTCTGCCTGAGCCGCCGGATCAGCTGGAGCATGTCCTGCGTGCTGCCCTCGAAATACGAGGCGAGTACGTCGTAAACCATGCTTCCGCCGTGCTGATTCTTATACAGACGCCAGCAGATCGCCGTCATCATGCGGTCGCCGCGAAGAAGCGGCTCTCCCATCATGTTTTCCGCGCAGAGCTGCAGATGGTCGTCGTCCAAGCGTTCCGCGCCGTATTCGAGAATCCGCGCGAAGGCCTCCTTATAGTAGCCCCGATCAATGAGAACCGACAGCATCTTCGACCGGTATTCCGGCGAGAAGGCCGTAAACTCGGCTTCCATCAGGAATTCGCAGCAGTTCACATGCTGCATTCCGGGGCTCATCGACAGGTCCACCAGGGCTTCAAAGAGCCGCGCCCGGTAAAAGCCGTCGATATTCCGGTTCTTGATGAGCGTGGTCGCAAGGAAGAGATCCCGCTCCTTCAGCGTCCCGGGCTTGATATGATCCGCCTCCTTTAACTGCAGAAGGAGCCGGTCCGGAAGAAGCGAAGCGCACTCCTCCTGAAGCGCCGGTTCGTCAAAAACCTTCTCCATCCGGCAGGCAGGATCGTGATGACGGTTCCCGAAGCGGTCCTCAAAGGCAATCACCGCCTGCTCCGAATAGACCGGCGCGAGCGCTTCCCCGTCGATAATCGGGAAACTGGATTCCTGATTCAGCTGCGGATAGTGCACGACGGCGCGGCGCACGCCGGAAAGCGAGGTGCGGATTCTTCGAAGCTCGAGAAGGCTCATCATGCCGCCCGCGTTCTCCCCGGTGCAGTGCTCCCGGTCGAGAACCGTCTGAAATACCGGCAGCATCGCGGGCGAAAACTCTTCAAGACGCAGCTTTTTCACCGCGTAGGCCTCGATCTTCTCCCGGTAGGCATCCATGACTTTTTCGTCGTCCGCATAGAATTTTACAATGTTGGCGTAGAGGAGGTCGAGCGGAATGCTGCTGTTCTCCCGTCCGTAGCCGAAGTACAGCACGAGATTCATCGGCAGCGGCTCGTCGAAGTCCTTCGGCAGCGAGTACATGTAGTACTCGTACAGGCCCGGCATCGCGAGGTTCAGGCCCACCGCGTCCCGGTACCACTGAAAATACCGGGCTCCGGTATTCTTCTTCTGCAGGTAGACATTGCAGACCGCCTGCAGGAATTCCTGATTCCCGAATTTTTTATAGGCAAGCTTCAGAATCAGCATGTACAGATTGAGAAGCTTCGGATTCTTCAGTTCGTGCGAGAAGACCCGGAAGAGCGTCTTCTCCGAGATCAGCCCGCACCGCAGGCCGAAAAGCGCCGAACGAAGCTCATACTCCGTCAGCACGTTGACGGCGGAGGTGTCCTTTTCCCACAGCGAGCAGGTCTCGAGGAAAACCATCGGATCGTGGCTCGCGATCGTATAGAACTGCAGGAGAAGCTGCGAGGCCCGCTCCGTGCTTTCCGAAAACTCCGGATTCAGCCGGTACTCGAGTTCAAACATCAGGCCGGAGCGCGCGCCGTCCATGAAGAGCTTGTGCGTCAGCTCCCGGCACTGCTCGCCGCTCTCTTTGCTGTCCTGAATCATCGATACGAGCTTCATGAAGAGGCAGTAGCGGTCCTTCCCGTTCATGCGGTCCTTCTGCACCGCGTCCTGAATCGACAGAAGCTCCTTTCTCGCGTCCTCATGCTGCCCGGAAACCGTAAGATACCAGGCGCAGGCGAGATGCGCGTCCGTGTCCGTCACATAATCCGCAGCGAGCTGCCGGAATTCACGGTCGAGATCGAGCCCTTTCGGGTTCTTTCCCTTCCGCCGTTCGACTTCAAAGCGCGTGATCAGCCGGGAGATCCGGATTCTTCTCAGGCGGTCATTTGCCGTAAGAAGCAGCGCGGGATCCGCTTCTTTCCTGCGGACGGCGCTCTCCTTCCCGGAAAGGGTCTCCGAAGCATCAAAATCGATCCCGCAGGCGGAAAGGAACTCCGAAAGGCCGTTATCGTCACTCCCGCTTGACAGATAGCTGTGATACCGCCCCTGCATTTCAAGCGTCTGCAGGAAGGGCATGGCCGTGAAGTCCCGCCAGGAAAAGAGCTGCGCGGCGTCGCGCGGGTTTGTTTTTGCAAAGTCGGCGAATTCCTCTAAGGAGGAGAAGCACTCCATCACCCGGTCCCGGCACTGGATGCCGATCAGGAATTCGTAGGGAAGTTTCGTCTCCCCGCCGTTGTAGACAATATCAATCGCGCCGGAAATCCGGTCGCCGGGCCACAGCCCCGAGGTATTGATTTCCACCGTGAATTTCCCGGTGCGTCCGATGGACAGCGGCTGGGAAACCCGGACCCGGGCGTCCTGCGAATAAAAGAACAGGTGCATCGGCACATTGTTTTCGGAATTCACGGAAACCTCGTAGGCGGCCTTCTTGTCCGCCAGCAGAATTCCGGTGAGCTTTTCCACGCCGAAGCGCACCTCCGGAACACTCGTTTCAATGATTCCTTTTGACAGCTGTATCAAACGACTTTTCATTCACAATCACCCAAGATAAATCAATATTCCCCGCACATACATCACAATCAGCGAAATCACGCAAAGCGCGCTGATAACCAGTCCCCGCTGCTCCATATAGTGACGGATTTTGTGCCGGTTCTTCAGTCCGAGAATCCCCATCACGATCGAGAAAGCGGCCATGAGAAGCGCGCCGATCATCAGGATTCCGACGATGAAGCCGCCCCTTCCCGCATTCCGGAAGCTGATCAGGAAGCCGGTTATAATAATGCCGGCGGCCGCCAGCGAGGCTATGAAAGAGATCAGCCCCTGAACCGTACTGTTTTTTAGGTCGTTCGCGAGCGTATCCCGGCGGGAAATGATAATCCGCTGCGTTTTGCCGACGCTTCCGAGCTCCTTCTCTTCTTCGATAATTTCCATACAAACTCCCGGTGTCAGAATTTCTGACCCTTTTTCGCGTAATAGGGAAGCACCGGTTCAAAGCCCGCGCGGATGCGTTCGGGATTCGTGATTCCCTTCACTGTATCGGTCCGCCTTTTGACGAACGCGGAAAGCTTCTGCATGTATTCGTCCGGCGAAATCGTGCCTTCCGCCACATACGACAGCCCCTTTTCCCAGGAAGCCGTCAGATCCGGATTCAGAAGCTGCGGCATGGAGGCTTCGACCACGTTGTATACCAGCTCTCCCTGAAGCTCCGGCGTCACAATCTGCGTTTTCTGGTTGATCTTCAGATACCGGATCGTTACAAGCTTTTTGATGATCTCCGCCCTTGTCGCCGAGGTTCCGATTCCGGAGCCCTTGATCTGCGCGCGAAGCTCCTCGTCCTCGATGAACTGCCCCGCGTTCTCCATGGTCAGGATGAGCGAGCCGGAATTATAGCGCTTCGGCGGAGTCGTCTCGCCTTCGCGGATCGTAAAGGATTCCACGGGAAGCGTCATGCCTTTTTTCAGTCCCGCGAGGAAGCCCTGCATTTTCATGCTGAGCGTCTTCTCGGCGTCCTTGTCTTCTTCCCTGCCGCTCTCCGCCCTTTTCGGCTCCTCCATCACTTCGAGATAGCCCTTCTCGGCAAGCGCGCGGAAATTCGAGAAGAAGGACTCGCCTTCCCGCTGCGTCACGAGGGCGGCCTTCGTATATTTGGCCGGCGGATAGAAAATGCTTAGGAAGCGCCGGGCAATCAGTTCATACACCCGCGCCGGAAGGCTTTTCAGCGAGGAAAGCTGAGAAAGGCCCTGCCCCGTGGGGATAATCGCATAGTGATCCGTAATTTTCTTATCATCGGTATACTGGGATTTCCCGATCCCGGTATAGCTCTTCTTTTCAAGGATTTCCGAAGCAAAAGAAGCCACCGAGGGAACCTTCGTAAGACCGCTCAGGTTCTTCCCGATTTCCTTCGCAACCGCGCTTGAAAGCACGCGCGCGTCGGTTCTCGGATAAGTCACGAGCTTCTTCTCGTAAAGCTCCTGGACGATCGACAGCGTCTCGTCCGGACTGATCTTGAAACGGCGGGAGCACTCGTTCTGCAGCTCCGCAAGGTTAAAAAGAAGCGGCGGCTTTTTCAGCTCCGTCTTTCGCTCCACCGACTGTACGGTGACGGTCAGCGGCGGATTTTCGGAAAGAATCCGGATCAGCGCTTCGGCCACTTCCTTCTTCGTAAAGCCGTTCTCCTTATAGAGCGCGGGATGGTTCTCATACCGGGAACCTTTGACCGCGCGCCACTCGCCCTCGATCCGGTCCGTATCCGCCGGAATTCCCGCGATCACGCGGTAGAATTTCGTCGGCTTGAAGTTCCGGATTTCGCGCTCTCTTCTCACCACCATGCCGAGCACGCAGGTCATGACGCGGCCGATGGAAATGACGGCCCGGTCCTGATGCAGCGTTCCGGCAAGCGTGTTCCCGAATTTCAGCGTCAGCGCCCGGGAGAAATTGATGCCCATGAGATAATCTTCCTTTGCCCGCAAATAGGCGGACGAAGCGAGATTGTCATAGGCCGAAATGTCCTTCGCCTCCCGGATGCCGCGGCGGATTTCTTCCTCGGTCTGGGAATCAATCCACACCCGCTTTTCCTTTTTGCCGCTCACGTGCGCTTCCTGGCGCACCAGGCGGTAAATGTATTCCCCCTCGCGTCCCGAGTCGGTGCAGACGTAGATGGTTTCGACGTCCGGGCGCGTGAGGAGCTCCGATACGACTCCGAACTGCTTTTTCACGGAATCGATCACTTCGTATTTCCAGACTTCCGGTATAAACGGAAGTGTATTCATATTCCAGCGCTTCAGCGACGGGTCATAGGCATCGGGATAGGACATGGTTACAAGATGCCCGACGCACCAGGTCACAATGTCGTTCTCCGACTCCAGATACCCGTCGCGGCGTGAAGCGCGGATACCGAGAACCCGGGCGAACTCCTGTGCTACGCTCGGCTTCTCGGCGATATACAGATTTTTTCCCATGAATGCTTACTCGGTCAGGAAACGGTACACGGTAAGGGTCGTGGATTCGTGATTGGCTTTCAGCACCGGCGACTCAAATTCCGGAATATTGATCGCGTTCGGTGCAAACTGGGTCTCGAAGCAGACCGCGCCGTTCGAGTGATAGGCATGGCCGTTCTTTCCGTTCGGCTGCTCCATGCCGTTGCCGGTATAGACCTGCACGCCCGGAAGGTCCGTATAGATTTCCATTACAATGCCGGTCCTGTCGCCGACGCAGCGGCCGATCAGCTGGGCGTCTTCCACGCGCTTGCCGTCGTTTACGACGAAATTGTGGTCATAGCCGTGTCCGAAGTGCAGCGCCTCGTTGTCTGCGTGAATATCCTGCCCGATCGTCTTCGGCTCGCGGAAATCAAAGGGCGTGCCGGTGACGTCCATGAGCTTTCCGGTCGGAATCAGATCCTTGTCGGTTTCCGTGATATAGTCCGCGTACAGGGTCAGGGTATGATTCAGAATATCGCCCGAGCCTTCGCCGTTCAGGTTGAAATAGCTGTGATTCGTCATGTTCATGACGGTATCGGCATCCGAGAAGCCGTAGTAATCGATCATAAGCTCGTTGTCATCCGTCAGCGTATAGGTCACTTCGATATCCATGTTGCCGGGGAAGCCCTGGTCGCCGTCCGGAGAGTACAGCGTAAAGGTCACGCACTGCGCATCCGGGCCGTCTTCCGTAGAAAAGCCCCATTTCCTCGTATAGAAGGTATCCGGCTGGCTGTGAAGATTGTGGCCGTTCATCGGATTCTTCGCCATCTGGTATTCCTTGCCGTCAATGACAAAATGTCCGTTTGCGATCCGGTTGCCGTTGCGGCCGATGGTCGCTCCGTAGCAGTTGGCGTTATGCTCGTAGTCCGAAGACGCCGGATAGCCGAGAACCACGTCCACAGGGTTTCCGTCCCGGTCCGGCACAATCAGGCTGACAAGAGAAGCGCCCATATCGGTCAGCTCCGCAATCATGCCTTTCGAGTTTTTCAGCGTGATGAGAGAAGTTTCTTCCCCGCTCTCGGTAACACCGTATTTTCTGATCTCCATAGTATACCTCCGTAAGATAGAGTAAAGGCCGGACGGGCACAAAAACAAACGCGTTTTATGTGTCCGTCCTGCCAAAAGTCCTGAGACGGACGCCGGATACGCCCACACATAAGCTATTATATTATAAACAAAAAGCAGCTCATTATCAAGGACTTCTTTTTATAACTTTACCGATATAACTTTAACAATTGATTCTGTCAATCTCCTCCAAAAGCTCCCGGTAATCTCCGCGGAACAGGAAGCCGTGGATTCCGAGAGTCTCCGCCCCGGCGACGTTCCTGGGAAGATCGTCCGCGAAAATGCACTCTTCCGCCTTGAGTCCATAGCTCTCCAGCAGGGATTCATAAATCCTGCGGTCCGGCTTCGTGATGTGAAGGTCGCAGGATACGACAAGCCCGTCAAAGAGCGAGACGTCGTAGTGCCTCGGAAAATATTCGTGAAAATCAACTCCCGCGTTGCTGAGCACAAAGAGGCGGTATCCTTCCGCCTTCATTTCCTTCAGAAAGTCCGCGGCGCCGGGAATCGGACGCATGAGATCCGACCAGCCGTAAACGTTCTTCCTGAGGTCCTCATGATATTCTTCCGGGACGCGCGGCTTCACGAGTTCGTAAAGCTCCTCTTTTCCGACAAGCCCGAGGTCCTGCTTCGGCCAGTCCTCTCCGAGATACAGCTCCTTCAGGATAAACGGGGCGGCTTTCTTTGACGAAAGGATCCCGGCGTAGCTTTCGGGCTCGTAGGAAAGCAGCACGTTTCCCATATCCAGTATGACATTTTTAATCATCGTCTTCCTCCGTGTCTTTGATTTTGAGTCAAAAGGTGATTGACACCAAGCCTCTCCTTGACTACAATATTTGTAAAATACAGGAAAAGCGGCTTTTACCGGCTTTTCCTTGCGTCTTCCCGATGCGGATAATACGGAAGGCGAAAAGCAGCATTGAAAGGAGAATCCATGAAAAACTACACATTAGGCAAAAGCTCCGTCATGATTCCGGAGCAGGTCTTCGGATGCTGGGCGATCGGCGGCACCTACTTTACGGGTGCGGAGGATGAGAAGTCCATCGCTTCGATCCGCGCGGCCATCGACCACGGCATCTATGCGCTCGACACCGCTCCCGCTTACGGAAACGGCCATTCGGAGAACCTTGTACGGGAAGCGCTGAAGGGCTATGACCGGGACAAAATCACGATCAGCACCAAGCTTCCGACCCATCTTCTCGCGCGTCCGGACGTTCGCCCCTCCTGCGAGCAGAGCCTTCGCGATCTCGGGCAGGATTATATCGATATTTACTTCATCCACTGGCCGTCCCGGAAGAATGACCCGATCGCGGATACCATGGACGAACTCATGAAGCTGAAATCCGAAGGAAAAATCCGCTGCATCGGCCTTTCCAACTTCAGCAGGGCGCAGATCATCGAAGCCGAGCAGTACGGTGAAATCGACGTGCTCCAGCCCTGCTGGTCGCTCGTCTGGCGTTATCAGGACAATGACAGCCTGGCCTACGCCGAAGAAAAAGGCATCGGCGTGATGCCCTACTCTCCGCTCGCACAGGGCATCCTGACCGGCAAGTTCTCCCGCGATACCGTATTCAGTCCGGAAGACGGCCGCTCGCATGCCGCGATCTTCCAGCAGCCGTATTTCGGCCAGGCGGTGGATTTCGTCGACAGGCTTCGTCCCTATGCCGAGAAGTACGGCGTGACGCTCGCACAGCTTTCTCTTCGCATGTGCATGCAGGAAAGCTTCATCACGGCGCCGATCGTCGGTGCGAAGCGCCCCGAACAGGTGGAGGACAACGTCAAGGCCTGCGATTTTGAAATTTCAGCGGAGGATTTCGCCGAGATTGATCAGATGAGCAAGGATTTCGCCTATGCGCTTCCGCAGTTCCAGAACTTCTTCCGCGCCTAAAGCCCTCAATAAATCAAAGCATTGAAACTTCTGCAGCCCGGAGAGATCTTCCCTCCGGGCTGTATTACTTTACGCGCGAAGAATATCCAGCGCGTGTCCCGCGGCGCCGAGAAGGTCCGGCCGCTCGCAGGTCGCGAAATGATACTGCAGGAACAGTTCAAAAGTTTCTTCGTCCATCGCCTCGATTTCCCGACGCATGTAATTCGCCGGACCGTCCGGCGAAATCAGCTTCACGCGCGAAAGTCCCGCCGCTTTTCTTAACGCTTCGATCTCTTCTGTCCGCACATAGGAATACAGGTTTTCCTCCGTGGAAAGCGTCTGAAAAATCTTGCTGTACTTCCCCTCCGCCACGCATTCCTTCACATGGCCTTCCTTGAAGCCGTAGGTCAGGACGGAGTATTCGTTCATGCAGTAGGCGGCGTAGATGAGTCCGCCGGGCTTTGCGACCCGTTTCGCTTCAAGAAGCACCCGAAGCTTGTCTTCAAAGCTGAATAGATGGTACAGGGGGCCGAGCTCCAGCACGATATCGTAGTGGTTTTCCGGGTATTTTGAGAGGTTCAGCGCATTCCCGCGCTTCGCCCTCACCGCGCTCTTCTTCTGCTTCAGGATGCCGAGATTGTAGTTGACGAGTTCGATGGCGTCCACCTCGTGTCCGGCCTCGGAAAGCGGCACGGCGTAGCGCCCCGTTCCCGCGCCGACGTCAAGGATGCTGATTCCTTCGCGCCCTCCGATCCCTTCCTCGATATACTTCATCGTCGTCAGGAATTCCACCCGCCCGTAGGGCCGGAGGAGGCGCTTTTCCTCGTTGAATTTATTATAATATTCTTCCAGCTTCGTCATCATCTTGCAAGCACTTCTTACACGCCGTCAAATCCCAGCTCTTTCGAGTCCAGCACCACGGTAAACGGCCCCTCGTTGACAATCGACACCGTCATATCCGCGCCGAAGATGCCGGTTTCCACCGGAAATCCCGCTTCCCGGCATTTCCCCACGATATACTCGTAAAGCGCTTCGGCGTGGGCGGGCGATCCGGCCTTCACGAAGCTCGGGCGGTTTCCCTTGCGGCAGTCCGCGTACAGCGTGAACTGCGAAATCAGAAGGAGCGCGCCGGAAACATCTGAAAGCGACAGATTCGTTTTCCCTTCATCGTCCTGGAAGATCCGCAAATTCAGCATTTTTTTAATCATCCGGTCACAGGTGTCTTCCGTGTCCGTGTCCGAGACGCCGATGAGCACATTGTAGCCTTTTCCGATTTCTCCGACGATTTTACCGTCCACCGTGACGCGGCTTTCTTCGACGCGCTGTATGACAAATTTCATAGGGTTCCTTTCCGTGTCGATATAGGGATAAAAAGTATGTCACGCCAGGTTCGGTGCTTCGCACTCCCGCCTGGCGCCTGCTTCTTACTTGTGATAGGGTTCGTGGTTCATGATCCGGAAGGCCCGGTAGAGCTGCTCGGTCAGGATCACGCGCATCAGCTGGTGCGGAAAAGTCAGCTTCGAAAAGGACCACTTCTCATCCGCCTTCTGAAGAATTTCTTCCGACAGTCCGATCGAGCCGCCGATGACAATCGCGAGATGGCTTTCTCCCTTAAGCATCAGCTCCGAGAGATGCTCGGAGAGGCCGACGCTGTCGTAGCTTTTTCCGTCGATCGCCGTGCAGATGAGATAGGCGTTTTCCGGGATTTTCGCGAGGAGCCGCTGCCCTTCGGTTTCCCGGATCAGATCCTCCTCGTGCTCCGAGGCGTCCTCCGGCGTCTTTTCATCCTTCACTTCGATAATTTCTGTCTTCGCGTAGCGGGACAGCCGCTTCACATACTCGTTCACCGCGTCGGCGAAATACTTTTCCCGGCATTTCCCGACGCAGAGGATACTGATCTTCATGACTGATGATCCCAGGAGCGGTAGCATTTCTCCGTGATCAGCGCATCCACACGGATGTCCGTCGGCTTCAGGTACAGGGGGCTTTCCCGGACCTGGATTTCATAGGCAAGACCGACCTTCCGGCAGGGGTGCTTTGCAAGATACCGGTCGTACATGCCGGCGCCGTAGCCCATGCGTCCGCCGGTTTCGTCGAAGACCACGCCCGGCATCACCATCAGGCAGTCCGGCGTATCCGTCGGATCCACGGCTTTTTCCGCCGCGATTTCCTCGAGATCCCGGCCCTCTTCCTCGACGGCCGGCTCCGGAATCCGGTGGTAGCCCGGCTGAAGATCGGACAGGGAGCTGACTTCAAAGAAATGGATATCTCGGACGCAGACCTTCGGACAGTAGACCCGGATGCCTTTTTTGATCAGTTCTTCGATGATGCCGAGTGTCTGTACCTCGGAATCAACGCCTGCGAAGATGAAGACCTTCTTCACGTCCTCCGGCAGATGCGAGAAGAAAAGCTTCGCAATCTCGGCGCTTCTCTCTTCCTTTCGATCCAGCCGGTTTCTCGTCTCAATCATCAGTTTTCGAATCAGTCCCATAAAACCCTCCTGTCTGATACGATGATTCAAGCTTCCAGTTCGCTCTTATTATACTTCTGATCATGGCGCTCTTTGACGCTCGTCACAGTTCCGTCTTCGTTCTGAATATCAATCCGCTCGAGCTGAGAACGCAGATTTTCGCGGAAGGCGCGGATATAGTCCTTCCGAAGCGCTTCCCGCTCCTCTGCTTCTTCCTTCGTCAGCCCCGCAGGACTCTTCGCTTTTCTTGCGAGTTCGTTGATTCTTCGGATCAGTTCTTCGTTCATCTTTCCTTCGTTTCTTTCTTTCTCGCGCCAAGGGCCTTCATGACCCGTTCGGCGGTCCGGATGCCGTCCATCGCGGCGCTCACGATGCCGCCCGCGTAACCCGCGCCTTCTCCGCAGGGGTACAGCGCGCCGATGCTCGCTTCGCCCTCCTCGTTCCGGACAATCCTTACAGGGGACGAGGTCCGGCTCTCCACCGCCGAAAGCAGGGCGTCCGGGCGGTCGAAGCCGCCGATTTTTCTTCCGAATTCCGGAATTGCCTCAAGAAGCGCCTGCACGACGGCTTCCGGCAGGATTTCCCGAAGATCGGCAAAAGCGGAATCTCCTTCATGATCCGGAAGAACTTCTCCGTAGGACAACGATACGCGGCCTTCCCTGAAATCTTCATAGAGCTGCACCGGTATTTTCCCGCCGCCCGCAAGATAGGCCTTTCGTTCCAGCTCCCGCTGGAAATCGATTCCGGCGACCGGGCTTTCGGAAGGGTAATCCTCCGGCGAAACCTGCACGACAATGCCGGCGTTCGCGTTCTTCCCGGAGCGCGCGGAGGCGCTCATTCCGTTGATGCACAGGTGCCCTTCTTCCGAAGAAGCGTTGACGACCTGCCCGCCCGGACACATGCAGAAGGAATACACCCCGCGGCCGGAGGAGGTCTTTGCGCTTAATCGGTAGGGAGCGGCCCCGAGCTCTTCATAGTCAAGCGTGCCGTATTCCCAGGCTGTAATCTCCTGCTGCGGATGCTCCATGCGGACGCCGACGGCGAAGGGCTTCGCCTCCATCCTAACGCCCTGCCGGTACAGATGAAGCACCGTATCCCGCGCCGAATGCCCGCAGGCCAGGATAACGGCGTCGGCCGGAAGCGCTTCGCCGCTTTCCAGAACCACGCCGCAGACACGGCCGTCCCGGACGGAAAAGTCCGTGACCATGCTCTCATAGCGGATGCTTCCACCCGCCTTCAGGATCCGTTCGCGGATCCGCCGGACGATCTCCGGAAGCTTGTCGGTCCCGAGATGCGGGCGGGCGTCGTAAAGCACATTTTCCTCGGCGCCGGCTTCGTGAAAGATTTCAAGAACACGAAGATTCAGGCCTTCCTTATCCTGCGTCAGCGTGTTCAGCTTTCCGTCGGAAAAGGTTCCCGCGCCGCCCTCGCCGAACTGCACGTTCGAGGAAGGATTCAGCCGCCCGGTCTTCCAGAAGTCTTCGACGTCCCGGCAGCGCTCCTCGACCGGCTTTCCGCGTTCCAGAATCAGGACCTTTCCGCCGGCCTCCGCGATCGTAAGTCCCGCGAAAAGGCCCGCGGGCCCGGCCCCGATCACGATCACCTGCTTAGAGGGATCCGCGAGGTAAGGGCACTTTGCGGCTCTGATCCGCGGCTCATTGACCGCTGCCTTCATCACATACAGAAGCTGCGGCTTTTTTCTCGCGTCGATGCTCCGCTTCAGGATCTGAAGCATGCGGATTTTCAGATTTTTCTTCCCGGCCGCCTTCCGGACAGCCGCATAAAGCTCTTCTTCCGTATGCCGGACCGGGACCTTGATATCATTTACAATCATATGGCTTGTTCAGCAGGGACCCGGCCGCGCTTTTTCCCGCGAGAATGCCGGTGCCCCAGGCAAAATGCAGATTATATCCGCCGCATTTTCCGTCGGCGTCCAGGAGTTCTCCCGTCACATAAAGCCCCGGAATCCGGCGGGATTCGAGATCATCGGTGAATTCCCGAAGATCCGCGCCGCCGCGCATGACCTGCGCGCTCTCCGCCTTTCCGGTGCCTTCTGCGCGGTACGAAAATTTTTTCAGCGCCGCAAGAAGCCTTTCGGTTTTTTCTTCGGAAAGCGCCTGAAGCGTACTGCCGCCCGGAATGCCGCTGCGCACGAGAACGGGCCGGAT
This sequence comes from uncultured Lachnospiraceae bacterium, assembly GCA_946632055.1. Taxonomy (GTDB): domain Bacteria; phylum Bacillota; class Clostridia; order Lachnospirales; family Lachnospiraceae; genus UBA1267. The sequence continues at coordinate 12,284 of CAMPAR010000014.1, read as the reverse complement.
CAGCTTTTTCGGCAGGAAGCCGGTCAGGAGATCGGAAAGCGCCCTTTCGCCGTGATACGGGCTGTTTTTCATCGTCTCAAGGCGTTTTTTCAGCGCGTCTTCCGGGAAATCCGGCAGAAAATCGATTTGAAGCATCGAAAAGCCCTTCTTTTCGATCTGTTCCGAGGCCGGATGGCTGATCTGGAACACCGGAATCCCCGAGAGGCCGTCCGAAGTGAACTGTACTTCTCCGAGGTCGGACGAGGCAGCTTTTCCCTGCGCCTCCGAATCCAGGAGCGTCACGCTGCAGCGGCTCCTCACGCCGTCCCAGCTTTCCTCGCAGCCTTCTTTTCCCGTCAGCTTCACAAGCGAGGGCTTCAGGGGATAGAGATGAATCCCGAGAGAAACGAGCATCCGGTCCGCCGTATAGGGCTCCTTATCCTTCACGCCCGCCGGCGTTCCGCAGGACAGGATCACTTTTTCAGCCTGAATCAGGCCCTCGGAGGAACGGATCTCAAAATAGCCTTCCGGCGTCCTTCGGATTCCTGTCACATTGACTCCGCACCGGACCTCGGCATTCAGCGCTTTCAGGCGATCCGTCAGCGCAAGTCTCACGGACTGCGCCTGCATGCTCAGGGGGTACGCGAGATTCTCCCGAAGCTGGGCCTCCATGCCGAGCTCCCGAAAGAAACGCAGCGCGTCGTCCGAAGTGAAGCGCTTTAAGAATCTCCCTATAAACGCCGGCTCATGCGTGTAATAGGCTTCCGGCGTGAGGCAATGATTCGTAAAATTGCATCTTCCGTTTCCCGTCACGAGGAGCTTTTTCGCGCTCTGTTCCTTCTTTTCGAGAATCAGCACAGGCACTCCGGCTTCCGCCGCGGAAATCCCCGCCGCGAGCCCTGACGCGCCTCCGCCGATGATGATAAGAGGCCGGATCTTCATCTTACATCAGCCGTGCTTTTTTCAGCACCCGGATCATTTTCTTCCCGCCCGGCATTTCCAGAAGGTCCGCGCTGTTCACGCAGTGCAGGCGGAAAATCAGGAAGAAATAGAGCGCGAGGCCCGCGATGAACGACAGGAGAACGATCAGAAGGTTCCCGGCTTTTCCGACAGTGAAACGGCTGATGACAAAGGACACGACGAGGCAGACCAGGACGACCGCAAAGGAAGCGCCCGCCGGAATCGCGATGTCCTGCACCGGCTCCGGCAGGTATCCCGTAATCCGGTAAATCGACCAGAGGTTCAGCGCGCTCGTCACGAGGCCGAACAGCATGTAGGCAATGATGACGCCAAAGATCTCAAGCTTCAGGACATACAGGAAGAAGAACATCAGCGCGACATGCACCGCAAGGCTGATCAGGTTGTGCACGACCGGCTTATCGAGACGGCTTAGGCCCTGCAGGATCGCGTTCGTCACGGTCGCGAGCGAGTAAAACAGCACGGCAAATCCGCCGGCGATCAGGTACTTCTCCGCTTCCGGCGCGATCGAGGGGAACAGAAGCTTCGCCAGGTTTCCGCCGATCGCCATCATCCCGAAGGAAAACGGCAGCGCGATGAGAAGAACGGTCCGAAGGGTCACGGAAATCTTGCTGAGAACAAGCTCCCGATCCTCTTCCGCGAAGGCCGCGGAAAGTGAGGGAACGAGCGCGGAGGCAATCGCCGAAGCAAAAGCGACCGGCAGATGAATCAGGATCATGAAGGCGCTGTTGTAATCGCCCCAGACCGCCGTATACTCGGATACCGTATAGCCGATCCGCTTCATGCTGTGGTTGAAAATCACGACGTCGATAATGTCAATCGCGTTGTAGGCCGCCGTGCTGATGATGATCGGCACCGCCGTCAGGACAAGCGTCCGCATGATTCTGGTGTAGGGGCGGACCTTCGTATTCGGATCCCGGTGAATATTGCTGTTGAAATTCGGCCGGTACAGGAAGAACAGCATCGTACAGAACAGGAGGGCGACAAATGCGCCCGCGCCGGTGCCGATCGTTCCGCCCGCCGCGCCCCAGGCGCCGGCAAAGGTTGCGTCGCCCGTCGACGCGGAAAGCTCCTTTCCGTACTGGAACAAGGACGCCGCCATGCCGACCGAGACAAAGGCGTTCGCGATCTGCTCCAGGATCTGCGACATCGCCGTCGGAATCATAGTCTGAAGGCCCTGGAAGAAGCCCCGGAGCACGCCGAGCACCGCCATGATGAACACCGTCGGCGCGAGCCATTTCAGGGCGATCGCCGCTCTCGGGGATCCCATGACCTTCGTACAGAAGAAATCGGCAAGGAAGAAGGTGACGAGCGAGAACACGAGCCCGACCGCCGCCGCGAAGACGAAGGCCGCCATCATGATCCGCTTCGTCTCCTTCCACTTCCCGACGGCCGTGCGCGCGCTCACGAGCTTGGAAACCGCGAGCGGCAGGCTGTAGGATGACAGAAGCAGGAGAATATTGTAGACCGAATACGCGGTCGAATAGTATCCGTTTCCTTCCGAGCCGATGATATTCACCATCGGAATCCGGTAAATCATGCCGATGAACCGGACGAAAATCGACGCGGCGGCGAGAATTCCGCCATGTGCAAGGAAGGTATTGGATTTCTGTTTTTTGCCCATAAATAGAGCCTCCAGGTGATTTATCTTGAGATTCCGAGTTGATCCAGAATGTCTCTTTGACGTTCCTCCATCAGAATCCGGTCATTTTCTTCGATGTGATCATATCCCATGAGATGCAGCATGCTGTGCACTACGAGAAACGCGAGCTCCCGCATTTCGCTGTGGCCGTACTCCAGAGCCTGGCTCCGGACCTTCTCACAGGAAATCATCATGCTTCCGAGCATGTACTCCCCGCTGTCCGGGTCAAAGACATCATCCTGATCTTCAAGGCCGTCGAAGTCCGCCGGACTTTCGTAATAGGCCATCGGGAACGAAAGCACATCGGTCGGGGCGTCGATTCCACGCGTATCGCGGTTGATTTCCCGGATGCCTTCGTTGTCCGTCAGGATCACTTCGACGGACGCTTCATAGGGACAGCCCTCGATGTCGAGCGCGCCCTCCATGCATCTTCTGATCAGCGCTTCCCAGTCAAAGTCAAAGGAAGCCTGCACTTCATTTTCGATTGCTGCGGTCATAGCGCGTCCGGCCTCCTGAGGTATTTTTATGCGTGGATTCATACTGCTCGTAGGCTTCGACAATCTTCTGCACCAACGGATGCCGCACCACGTCACGGTTCGTGAGCTCGATAATTCCGATCTCCGGAATCTTCCGCAGAATCCGGAGCGCGAGATCCAGTCCGCTCTCCGTCCCGGAAGGCAGGTCCTTCTGCGTCTTGTCGCCGGTCACGATGCATTTCGAGTTGAAGCCGATTCTCGTCAGGAACATTTTCATCTGCGAGGGCGTGGTGTTCTGCGCTTCGTCGAGGATGATATAGGCATTGTCGAGCGTGCGGCCGCGCATATAGGCAAGCGGCGCCACCTCGATCGTTCCGCGCTCCATATTGTGCTGGAAGCTCTCCGCTCCCATGATCTGGAACAGCGCGTCGTAAAGCGGCCTCAAATAGGGATCGATCTTCGACTGCAGGTCGCCCGGCAGGAATCCGAGCTTTTCCCCCGCTTCAATCGCGGGGCGCGTCAGAATGATCTTGTCCACCTCGTTGTTTTTGAAGGCCTGAACGGCCATCGCGATTGCAAGATAGGTCTTGCCGGTTCCTGCGGGTCCAACGCCGAAGACGATCATCTGGTTCCGCATCGCGTCCACATATTTTTTCTGTCCGAGCGTTTTCGGTTTCACCGGTTTTCCGCTCACGGTATGGCAGACGACATCCTGATCGATTTCCGAAAGGGAAACCGCACAGTTCTCCATCGAAAGCGCCACGGCATAATCCACATTCTGTTCCGTAATCACATTTCCCCTCCCGGAAAGCTCCTGAAGATCCCTGAAGACCTGCATCGCCCGGTCCGTGCGGCTCTTCTCGCCGATAATATGGATTTCACCGTTTCTCGCGGTGATTTCCACATTCAGGCTCCGTTCGATTTTCTTTAAAAATACGTCCAGACCGCCGAAGATATTCTTCTGATGTTCCACCGGCATGTCCCTGATGATTCTTTCTGTCTGCATACGCTTAAAAAGAGGCCTCCGAAGCATCTCATAGTCTTTTATATCATATCATATAATTTACGGTTTTGCACTAATTTTTTTAGCGGACAGAAAACCGCCCGGAGTAAGGACTTTCCTTGCTCCGGGCGGCAAATCACTGATTAATTGTATTTACGCTTTCTTGCAGCCTCAGACTTTTTCTTGCGTCTGACAGAGGGCTTTTCATAATGCTCGCGCTTACGAATCTCCTGCTGAATGCCTGCCTTAGCGCAGTTTCTCTTGAAACGGCGAAGCGCATTGTCGAGGGTTTCATTTTCTTTGACGATTACTGTGGACATCTATTTTCACCTCCTTTATGCAGAGAGAATCATTGCAAATGCAACTGCAATGAGCCATCGGGGACTCGAACCCCGGACAACTTGATTAAAAGTCAAGTGCTCTACCACCTGAGCTAATGGCCCGCAAGCTGGGCTAGTTGGATTCGAACCAACGAATGCAGGAGTCAAAGTCCTGTGCCTTACCGCTTGGCGATAGCCCAATAAAAGACCGCGGACATTCCATCCTGCATCAAGGGTGGGTAGTGGGACTCGAACCCACGATCTCCAGAGCCACAATCTGGCGCGCTAGCCAACTGCGCCATACCCACCTTGCATAAAAAAACCTCTGTATGAATACAGAGAAGCGGGTGATGGGAATCGAACCCACGTATACAGCTTGGAAGGCTGTCATTCTACCATTGAACTACACCCGCATAATCGACACGCATCGGGGTGACAGGATTCGAACCTGCGACCCCCTGGTCCCAAACCAGGTGCTCTACCAAACTGAGCCACACCCCGGGAATCCACTCTCTCGCAATGAGTTCGCGCGCATCAGATATAATAGCAAAGAACTTCGTCTTTGTCAAGATAAAAAAACTATTTTTTCATGTTTCCCCGAGAACCGTCCCGAAACGGACCTCATGCTCGATTTTCTCTTCGGATGCTTTCAGAATCCCGGGGCGTAGCCGCACCGCGTCCTTCTTCAGGATCATGACAACCGTCGAGCCGCCGAATTCGAACATTCCCTTCTCTTCTGCACGCACAAATTCCCGGACCGGATGGTTTTTGATCCGCCCGACAAGAAGCGCTCCGACTTCAGCCTGCAGTACCGTCCCGAAGTGCTCCGTCTCCATGACGGTGACGGCTCTCGCGTTCTGCTTGTACACCGAGACCGCTTCGTTCGCGGAGGGCTGAACCGTGTGCAGGAAGCCGGGAATCCGGTACTCCCGCACGATTTTCCCGTTGTCGACAAAGTGATAGCGGTGGTAATGCTGCACCGCGAGCCTGAAAAGAAGCACCGTTCCGCCTTCAAAGCTTTTCGCCAAAGCGTCGTCCTTCAGGAATTCCGGAAGCGTATATTCCGTGTGCTTGATCGTGAAGCGAAGCCCCTCTTCCACCGGCACGGCCGTCAGATAGGCGTCACAGGGCGAAAAAAGCAGGTTTTCCGCCGCCGGAACGGGACGCGCCTCCGGTTTTACCTTTCTCGTGAAGAAGTCGTTAAAGGACCGGAATTTGCGCTCCTCGAAGTCCTTCATGTCGATGCCGTTCTTCCGGATAAAGGACTTGATGAACACGCGCGAAAAACCGCTGTCCATGATTTTCCCCGCAAAGCGGGAGAAGCCGGGCTTTACCAGCGGCTTCAGGAGCGCCCGCGTCAGGGCATGCGCGTAGATAAACTGAAAAAAACGGTCCTGCGAGCCTTTTGCCTCCCGCAGGACCCCGTTCGTATCATAATAATTCATTTCCGACCTCAGTGAATGAAGTGCATCACAATCATCCGCACCACCAGGAAGATGACAGTGCCGCCTCCGATCGCGAGAAGGATGATCAGTCCTCTCTTCTGCGGCTTGGGAATCCGGAGTTTGCTGACAAACAGGAAGCCGAGCACCGCGAACACGACCACGAAAAGGATGTAGTAAACCGTCTCCGGCAGAAGATTCCGGAACAGAATAAAGTACGTCGGTATGACGATGGAGGACGTGGTAATCGGGACGCCGGTGTAGTATTTGCGCTTTTCGTCGGTTTCCTTCTGACGGTTCGCCTCCTGCACGTTGAACCACGCGAGGCGCACGAGCCCGCAGAGCGGGAACAGAAGGAACACGATCTTCTCCGGAGAAAGACCCGGACGCACCATAAAGCCGATGACCGCGGGAAGGACGCCGAAGGAAATCAGATCGTTCAGGGAATCGATCTGGATGCCGAAGCTCTTCTCATCCTCTTTCCGGTTCTTCTTCGTCCTCGCCACCGGTCCGTCCACAAGGTCGATCATTCCGCAGGCCACAAGAAGCAGGACGGCAGCGGTCTCTTTGCCCGAAAAAGCAAGAAACATGCCTGCCATCGCGAGAATCGTGCTCAGATAAGTCAGTATTACGGTATAATCATAGACTCCGATCATGCTGCGCCGCCTCTTACGGCTCAGGCTTCGATGCCCCGGTCAGCCAGATATTTGATCACGTCGCCGACCGTATCGAGCCGCTGCATATCTTCCGCGGGGACCTCAAAGCCGTACTCTTCCTCAATTGACATCAGAAGCTCGTAAAGATCCAGCGAATCCACGCCCAGATCATCGCGGAAGCTTGCGCTTTCTACGATTTCTTCAGGATCCAGATCCAGCTGATCTACAAGAATTTCTCTGATTTTTTCCAACATGTTAATTGCTCCTTTGATATTGATAATTGTCTCAAGTCCATCTAGTGTGATGTCACTCTTTCTATATACACGAACTTTGCCCTAATGTCAACAGGCAAATGTGACAATTCTGTGACCTTACAGTTTTGCCATATCCGCTTTCATCTGGGCGCGGAGCTCGTCGACGCTTCCGAACTTCTTTTCCGGACGCAGGAACGAATCGAAGGAAACCCGCAGGCTCTGCCCGTACAGATCCCCGGAAAAGCCGGGAAAACATACCTCGAGAAGCACCTTATCCTCCGAAGTCACGGTCGGCTTTACGCCGAGATTCGCAAGCCCCTTCCACGGCCGCCCGGAAAGCTCCGAGAAGACCCGGTAGACACCGAAAGCCGGCAGGAATTTATACTCCGGCGGGCAGATATTCGCGGTCGGAAAGCCGAGGGAAGACGCGAGGTGCATGCCGTGCACGACGGTGCCCGAAATCGCATAGGGCTCCGACAGGCAGTAGGCGGCTTCTTCCATCCGCCCCTCTTTGAGACACGCACGGATCCTCGTGCTGCTCACGGGCTTCTCTCCGTAGAAAAAACGCGGCTCGCATTCGTATTCGAAGCCGAGCTTTCCGCTGAGCTTCCGAAGCAGCTCCGGCGACCCCGTTCTCCCCGCGCCGAAGAAGAAATTCTCCCCGGACGCAAGATAGGCAGTATGAAGGCCGTCCACCAGGACCCGGTCCACAAAATCCTCCGCCTTCTGACCGGCAAATTCCGGCGTGAAGGGCACCCGTACAAGGACGTCGACGCCAAGTTCTTCCAGAATCTTTGCTTCCTCCTCTTCGTCAAGAAGACTCTTCCCCTCGGACGCGGAAGCCATCGTGATTTTATAAACGACCGCCTGAAGGCCGTCCTTCTTTTTTTCCGTAATCCGCCGGATGAGCGAGCGGTGTCCGCGGTGGAGTCCGTCGAACTTGCCGATCGTCACGGCGCTTTTCTTTCCGGCGAAAATGCCGGCATCACAAGCCTCAGTTATTATCATGATTACTCTCTACAGGAACATTTTATCGGCAAGAAGCATACGGCTTTCCTCATCATATCGGTAGACGCCGAGGAAAAGGCCCGCATCATCCAGCATCCGGTAGCGCTTCCCGCCTTCCGGCTGAAAATCATCCCTAAGATCCGCGGCATCCAGGCGGTTTCCGTTCCGAAGAAGCCGGCTTCCCTCCGCATTCGCCCTTAAAGCGGGGTACGGGAGGACCTGTTCGATCGGAAGAATCATCTTCTCGAGACTTCCGTCCTCCGCCGCCGCCCGGATTTCGGCGAGTGTATGCGCCTCCGCGATCGAAAACGCCCCGGCCTGAAGCCGGCAGAGCGCGCTCATGCAGGCGCCGCATCCGAGCTTTTTCCCGATGTCGGCCGAAAGCGTGCGGATATAGGTTCCTTTTTCGCAGCTCACGCGGATTCTCACGCGGGGAAGCGCCATCGAAAGGATCTCGATGTCGTCGATCCGGAGCCGCACCGGCTGCCGCTCGACGGTCTTTCCTTCGCGCGCGAGCTCATATAATTTCTTTCCGCCCACCTTCTTTGCGGAAACCATCGGCGGAATCTGGTCATATTCGCCGATGAAGGAGCGGACCGCGTCCCGGACCTCCTCTTCCGTCACCGAAGGAAGGCATTCGGACAGCGTTTCTCCCCAGATATCCTCGGTATCCGTCGTACGCCCGAGGAGGACCTCCGCTTCGTACACCTTCCGTTCGTCTGGAAGGCAGTCGCAGAGCTTCGTCGCCTTCCCGAGGAAAACCGGCAGGACACCGGTGGCCTCCGGGTCGAGCGTGCCGCCGTGGCCGATGCGCTTCATGTGCAGGATGCCCCGAAGCACCGCGATCACGTCGAAGGAGGTGAAGCCCGCTTCTTTGTTGACAATCAGTACGCCGTCCATGGAACCTCTTCCGTCTCGGGGAGCAGGCCGCGGATTTCCTCCGCCACGAGATCCGGGTCTCCGTCAAAGGAGAAGCCCGCCGCGCGCACATGTCCGCCGCCGCCGTAGTTCAGGGCGATTTTCGCGACGTCGGTATCGGATTTCGAGCGCAGGCTCGCCTTCCAGCTGCGGTCCGTAAACTGGTACGCGAAGAAGACGACGCGCGCCTCGCGCACCTCGTTCATTTCCGCCACCACGCCGCCGAGCTCCACGACGCTGACGCCGTAGCGCTCCTGCATTTCAAGGCTGCATTTTCCATACAGGAAGTGCTCCTTTTCAAAGAGACGGCTGTTTTTCACGATTTCCCCGGTGATTTTCATCTCCACGAGGGATTTTTCCGTAAAGGACTTCTCGATAATCTGCGTGAAGGGAATCTTCCGCGCGATCAGATCCGAGACGATCATCACAGTCTCGGGGCTGACGTTGTCGAAGCGGAGCGCGCCGGTATCATGGATGATCCCGGTATAAAGGCACACCGCCGTCCGGTAGCCGATGCGGTCGCGCGAAAGCAGGCGGTACAGCACCTCGCAGGCCGAGCTTGCCTGCGGCTCCACCCGATTGACGCGGCCGAAGCCCGTGAGGCAGGTCGCGTGATGATCGATACAGACCGTGTTATCGCAGGCAAAAAAAGCCGCTCTTCCGGCGCCGATCCGTTCCTTCGAGGCCGCGTCGAGAGAGATCATGAGGTCGAACGCCTCCCCCTCTCCGTCGTCCTCGCGCACCGGACAGCCTTCCGTCAGGAAGCGGATTCCGTAGGGAAGCTCCTGCAAAAAGGGGACAATCTCCAGCGACGGTACATTGTCCCTCAGATAATGATATGCTGCCAGAACCGAACCCGCGCAGTCTCCGTCCGGGCGCACATGCCCGACGATTCCGACTCTTCGGATTCCTTCCGTAATGCACTCGAGAAGATTATTCATCGTCTCCTCCGTCCGTTTCCTCTTCGCCGCGCGCTTCCCGGGCCTTCCGGTCGTTCTCGGCGACTTCCTCGATCAGCTTCGACATCGTGATTCCGTGCTCAATCGACTCGTCTTCTATAAAGACCAGCTCCGGCGTATTTCTCAGATTGATGGACTCGGCCAGCGAGCGCCGGATAAAGGGGGACGCCGATTTCAGCCCTGCCATCGTTTCCTTACGGGCCGCTTCGTCTGCGAGAACCGAGATATAGGCCTTGCAGATTTTCAGGTCTGTCGTCACTTCGCAGGCCACGACCGAAGTCATCGGATGAACTCTGGGATCCTTCAGTTCCTGAGATATGATCCGCCCGAGTTCCCGCCGGACTTCCGTATTGATCCGAAGCGATCTCATGCTGCCTTTTTTCATCGAAACCGTTCTCCTTTCAATTTCTCTGTAAGTCAGCCCGGGTGATTGTCCCGGGCTGACACCAATTCTCTTCGTATTAAGTTCTTTCCACCTGGACCATCTTGTAGGCTTCGATCTGGTCGCCTTCCATCAGGTCGTTGAATTTTTCAAAGACAATGCCGCACTCAAAGCCTTCGCGGACTTCCTTCACATCGTCCTTGAAGCGCTTTAAGGAAGCAACCGGACCATCGAAAATCTGGTCTTTGCCTCTCGTGATTCTCGCGCTGCAGCCGCGCTCGAGCGTGCCGCTTGTCACATAGGAACCCGCAATCGTGCCGACGCCGGAAGCCTTGAAGGTCATGCGGACCTCGGCGTGGCCGATGATCTTCTCCTCGTAAACCGGGGCAAGCATCCCCTTCATCGCCGCTTCCACGTCCTCGATCGCCTGGTAAATAACCTTATACAGCTTCAGATCCACGTGCTCCTGGTCCGCAAGGCTCTTCGCCTGGTTGTCGGGCCGCACGTTGAAGCCGATGACGATCGCATTCGAAGCGGAGGCCAGCGAGACGTCCGATTCGTTGATCAGACCGACGCCGCCGTGAATCACCTTCACCTGAACCTCTTCGTTCGAAAGCTTCTCGAGCGACTGGCGCACGGCTTCCACCGAGCCCTGTACGTCGGCCTTGACGATGATCGGCAGCTCCTTGATGTTGCCGGCCTGAATCTGGTCGAACAGGCTGTCCATCGTCAGCTTCTGCTTGGTTTCCGCCAGCATCTTCTTCTTTTCTTCCGCGATGAAGGTCTCCGCGTAGCTTCTCGCGTCCTTCTCGTTCTTATGACCGACGCAGACTTCGCCGGCATTCGGAACACCGTTCAGACCCAGGATTTCCACCGGAGTCGAGGGCGTCGCCGCCTTCATGGCGTTGCCGTCCGCGTCGAGCATCGCGCGGACGCGGCCGTAGAAGGAACCGGCCGATACGAAATCGCCGACCTTCATCGTACCCTTCTGCACGAGCACCGTCGCCACCGGGCCGCGGCCCTTGTCGAGCTTCGCCTCAATCACGATGCCGCGCATCTCGCGGTTCGGATTGGCCTTCAGCTCCATGACCTCCGTCTGCAGCAGGATCATTTCAAGGAGCAAATCGATGTTCTCGCCGGTCTTGGCGGAAACCGGTACGAAGATCGTGGATCCGCCCCAGTCCTCCGGCACCAGATCGTACTCGGAAAGCTCCTGCTTCACGCGGTCGATATTCGCCGCGGGCTTATCAATCTTATTCACGGCGACGATGACTTCGACGCCGGCCGCCTTCGCGTGGTTGATGGCCTCAATCGTCTGCGGCATCACGCCGTCGTCCGCAGCTACCACAAGGATCGCCACGTCCGTCGCCTGCGCGCCGCGCATACGCATGGCCGTAAACGCCTCATGGCCGGGGGTGTCGAGGAAGGTGATCTTCTCGCCGTTCAGCTCCACCATGTAAGCGCCGATATGCTGGGTAATGCCGCCGGCTTCGCGCGCGGTGACGTTCGTCTTACGGATCGCATCGAGAAGCGAGGTCTTGCCGTGGTCAACGTGACCCATGACGCAGACGACGGGCGGACGCTTCACCTGAAGCGCTTCGTCCTCATCCTCCTCCTTCAAGAGCTCTTCAATCACATCTACCTGAACCTCATGCTCGCAGAGGATGTTGTATTCCAGCGCGATTTCCTCGGCTTCGTCGTAGGAAAGCTCCGAGTTTACCGTCAGCATTTTGCCCTGCAGGAACAGCTTCTTGATGACGTCCGCGGGCTTCAGCTTCATCTTTTCGGCGAGTTCCTTCAGCGTGATGACATCGGGAAGCGTGATCATCTTGATGACTTCCTCTTCCTTCTTCACCTGCGGAGCCTTCTGGTTCTTCAGGCCGCTGTTCTTCGACAGATTCTTGAAGTTTTCGGCCTTCTTTCCGGTGCGGTCGCGATCCTGGCGCTGACGGTCAAGCGTCTTGCCGTTCGCGTTGTTCTTGCGGTTTCTCGCATCGTTCTTCGCGATCGGAGACTCGGCAGGCGCCGCGCTTCTTCCGCCGTCACGCGAGAACCGGCCGCCGCCGGCACCCTGACCGCTTCTCTGTCCGAACACGCTGCGTCCGACACCCTGGCCCTGCGCATTCTGGCGTCCTCCCGGGAACGCACCTCTTCCGCCCTGGCCCTGCGTGCGTCCCGCACCCTGCTGGCCAGTGCCGGCCGGATACGGACGGGAGCCGTCTCTTCTTGGCGGGAATCCGTCTCTTCTCGCGCCTGCGGGTCTTCTT
>CAMPAR010000013.1 GCA_946632055.1 uncultured Lachnospiraceae bacterium | reverse complement strand
GCCCCAAGAAGAAGAGCGACACCTTCCGGCTGACGGATGCCTTCCTGAAGGGCATAAACCGGACCGGTCAGCATGAGGTGCATATCGTGAGCGTCATTGACCAGAAGATCTCGCCATGCCGGGGGTGCTTCGGCTGCTGGCAGCGGTCGGACGGGCACTGTGTGATCGATGACGATCAGAATACCATCCTGGATCTGTATCGGGACGCCGACGTCATCATCTGGAGCTTCCCACTGTACTGCTACGGCATGCCGTCCCATCTGAAGGCTGTGCTGGATCGGACAATTCCGCTCGTCAGAATGCGGATGGTGCAGTTGCCCGATGGAACGGTGCAGCATGAGCCGCTGGCGGATTTTTCCCGCATCCACACTGTAGTGATCTGCGGCTGCGGCTTTCCTCATTGGGAGGGAAATTTCGACGGCCTGCGGCTGATGTGCCGAACCTGCTTCGGAAATCCGGACATGGTCTTTGTGCCGGAGACGCCGCTTCTGAGTGTACCCGAAGCTGCCGTGGTGGCTGATCCCCTTCTGAAGAGATTTGAGGAGGCCGGAGCGGAATACGCAGAAGCGTTGACGCTTTCTCCGGGGACTGTCGCAGCGCTGGAGACGCCCATGATTTCCGCAGAAGAGTACATCCGGAACGTGAACGGATAAATCGGAGAAGCGATAAGATCCGGTCGGAAAAGAAGCGAAAAGAGGTGTTTGTATGAATTACTTTGTAGAAGGCCTGCAGGGCAGCGGGAAGAGCACACTGGTCGGCAGACTGGCGGAGAAGTATCCGGGGTATCGCGCCGTCCGCGAGGGAGACTATTCTCCGGTGGAGCTTTCCTGGTGCGCCTATATGACCCGGCCGCAGTATCAGGCCGTACTCGCAAAATATCCGAATCTTCGGCCGCAGATTGAGCAGAAAAGCTTCGCTGAAGGCGATCGCATGATCGTCTGCTATACGAAGGTGGAGACCGACAATCGCGCGTTTTACGAGGATCTCGAACAGTACGAAATCTACAATAATCGCGTGAGCCGGGAGGATTTCAGGCGGATCATCCTCTCGAGATATGCCCGGTGGAACGGCGATGAAGAAATCTTTGAATGCTCCCTCTTCCAGAATATCGTGGAGGACATGATCCTTTTCCGGAATGCATCAGATGAAGAAATTATCCGCTTTTACCGGGAAATCCGAGAGGCCCTGCAGGGCAGGGAGTACCACATCCTCTACCTGGAAAGCGGGGATGTTGAGGGCAATATCGCTGCGATCCGGAAGGAACGCTCAGACGATGAGGGCAATGAACTGTGGTTCCCCATGATGTGCCGCTTTTTCGATGAATCTCCCTTCGCGAAAGCCCATGGAGTATCAGGAGAAAAGGACCTGATGGAGCACTTCCGGCACCGGCAGGAGCTGGAGCTTCGGCTGTGCAGGGAAGTGTTCCCGGGACATTTCACGGTGCTGCAGTCAAAGAATTACAGCCTGTAACAGGAGGACAGCCGTATGCAGTTTGGAATGCCGACACTGATTGAGAACCATACGCTGGAGGAAAACGCCGCTCTGTGCGAGGAGCTGGGGCTCAGCTTTATCGAGCTGAATATGAACTTCCCGGAGTATCAGACGGACAGGCTGGAACGGACAGAGGAGCTTGCCCGGATCGCGGATCAGCACCGCCTGTACTATACTATCCATCTGGACGAGAATCTGAACATCGCGGATTTCAACCCGTTGGTGGCTGAGGCTTATCTGGAGACCGTCCGGCGTTCCATCCTAACAGCGAAGGCGCTGATGCCCCTTCGGGACCGGTACGGCGATCCCTCGCAGCCGCTGGTTCTGAACATGCACATGCACCACGGCATCTACATTACGCTGCCGGACCGGAAGGTGCAGATGTATGAGCGGGATTTTGAAACCTATATGAAAGCCTTTGCCGCCTTCCGCTCCCTGTGCGAGGAATGGATCGGCGGCAGCGATATCGCGATCGCCGTTGAAAATACGGACGGCTTTCGTGAGTATGAGAAAAAGGCGATTTCGTATCTTCTGAAGAGCCCGAAGTTCGGGCTGACCTGGGATATCGGGCATTCGAAGGCGATTCATGAGAAGGATATCCCGTTCCTGATGGAGCACCAGGAAAAACTGATCCATTTTCATATCCACGACGCGATGGAAACACCTCCGAAAAACCACCTCGCCCTCGGCGACGGGGAGATTGACCTTGCTGAGCGCCTGAGGCTTGCTAAAGCGCAAAACGCCCGGTGTGTGCTGGAAACCAAGACCGTTCAGGCACTGAAGCAGTCGGTTCAGTGGCTTCGAAACAACGGGGAAGCATGATATGGACGGCTCCTCCTTTTGAAAAATGAAAAGTGGATTTTGCATGGCGGCCTTTTTCGCTATTGACCAATCCGGTTTTGCAGGGTAAAATAAAAAGCAGCAATTCCTGAGGCAGGAATATACGGCCTCTCAATAATTTTTCAAGGAGGAGAATATGACCTACGAAATTTGCGGCGGCAGTCTGCCGGTAGTAAAGATTCACATGGAACCGGGAGAAGTGATTCAGTGTGAAAGAGGCGCCATGAGCTGGATGGACGATGAGATTGAAATGTCCACAGAGGGCGGCGGCGTCGGAAGGATGTTCGGCCGGCTGATGACCGGGGAAAGCGCATTTATGAACAAGTATGTGGCCAAACGCGCGGGCGAATTCGCGATGGCTTCCAGCTTCCCGGGCTCTATCGTGGCGTATGAACTCACACCTGCTGCAGACATCATCATTCAGAAGGGCTCCTTCCTCGGAATGATCGGTGATATTGAGAGCGAGGTTTACATTCAGCATAAGGTTTCTACCGGCTTATTCGGCGGTGAAGGCTTCCTGATGCGCAGATATCACGGAACGGGCATCATTTTCCTGGAGGTCGACGGCTCGGCGCATAACTATACGATTCCGGCCGGAGATACGAAAATCGTGGATACCGGCCATGTGGCGGCCATCTACGGAGCGCAGGGAAATAATGCGATGGAAATCCGCCGGGTCAAGGGCGTGAAGAATGTCCTGTTCGGCGGCGAAGGCCTGTTCAATACCGTAGTGCACGGCCCCTGCACCGTGACCCTGCAGAGTATGCCGATTGCCGCGACAGCAATGCGGATCTATGAGTATCTGCCGAAGAGCAGCAGCTGATTGACCAATATGAAACAGACTCACCTGGTGAGTGAAGACGGCGGGGAATTAACCCCGCCGTTACTGTTTTCTTCTGTTACTGTTTCCTCCTGTATTTTCTGTCATACAGCAGTGCCGCAAGAAGCACCACAAAGCAGGAGCCTGCGTTATGCACAAGCGCTCCCGTCGTTGGCGTCAGGATACCGAGAACGGACAGCGTCACGGCTGCGAAGTTGATGCACATGGAGAGCGTGATGGCGCCTTTGATCGTCTTTACCGTGGTGTTTGAGAGCCATTTCAGATAGGGAACGTTGGAAACATCGTCGGTCATCAGGGCGATATCTGCGGCCTCCACTGGTTTCCATAATGCGCATCCTTTCTGCCGGGGAAACTTTTGTATCAGCGTAATATATCGGCACAGGGATGTCCAGTCCATTTCCGAAAAAATCTTTTCTTTTTAAGCTTCTTTTCTTTTGTCACTATGCAAATCAACCGGTCTATGGTAGAATCAGGATGCAGGCCTTTGTTGGACATCTGTTGGACAGGCGGATTTATACTGTGTTCAGAAACAGTGGGATCCGTAAAACGGACGATTTTATACACAAGAGGTAAAAGAATATGGCTGATATTTATAACGGAAAAGCGCCGAAAACAGTATATGCAGACGAAGTGCTGCGTCAGATCGGCGTTTACTGCAGAAACAGAGCGCCGATCAGCAAGGAAGACATGGTCGGCGAGTATTTTACCTGGACGGCGGCCTGGTATCTCATAACCGGGCGTGCGCTGACGGCGGATTCTGATGTGCCGGTGGATTACAATGCGCTGAAGGACGTTGCGGAGCAGCTGAAGGCGGCCGGCGCGGTGGAATACGCGAGAAAAGCCTATCTGAATCAGTATCCGGTGCTCCCGCAGAATCTGGATCCGATGGGCTTTCTGATGGCCGTTCAGGGCGGCATCCAGATGGATGAGGAGAAACTCCTGAACATGGGCGTCCGCGCCAACATTACAAACGAAATGCTGGAAAAGCGCGCAAGGGGAGACTTAAGCTGTGTCGAGTACCAGACCTTTGCCGCGATGGACGCGGCAAGTGACCCTCAGCCGGCAAACCGCCGCTACCGTCAGGATGACCGCTCGGTGTACGAGTATGTGGCGCCGGAGGGAATCTGGCGGCCCTTTACCGCGCTTGCGGCCTGCATCGAGGGAACCGGCTACCAGAAGCTCGATAACGAAATGGTCGAGAACATGAAGAATTCCTCCTTCGCCGCGCTGACGATGAAGAATAAACGCACGGTTGAGAAGATGCAGTACCGGGACTATGACGCGGTCCGGGAAGCGTACAGGAAGACGAGAAATTCCTTCACCTTTGCAAATCAGCAGCAGTTTGCCCGGCAGAAGGTTCACGCGCAGAACTGCCTGCACCGGCTCGCTGCGATGGAAGGTGATTACACGGGAGAGAGCTCCTGGAACCAGCTTCTGGACGCGGTCGAGGGCTTCACCAAAGCGAAGACGCCGGAACAGGCGGCGGAAAAAAGCGCGGATGTCCTTCAGGCCGTTGAGGCTTTTTCCAAGGGAAGAAAGAGCAAATTTGCGTCTCATGAAGAACAGGAAGCCGTCAATGAGGCGCTTCTGGCGCTTGCGATTACCGTACCGGACGCTTCGAATAACCCGAGCGTGCAGCCGCTCCTGAACCGCTTCAATACGGTCCGCAAAGTGCGGCTGCAGGGCGAAGTGAGGCTGCAGGATTACGGGACCTCCTCCCGGCTTCAGGCGAACCCGGATATCGAGCATATTCAGCGCCCGATCCCGCAGGCGCAGACGGCGGCAACCGGCGTACAGAATGAACTTTACCGGCTGCACAGACAGCGGAATCTTGACGATATGGGCGTGAGAGAAGCACAGCCGGAAGCCGCGCAGAATCAGCCTCAGCCGAAGGTCGGGCAGAATCAGCCGCAGCCGAAAGACGTACAGAATCAGCCGCAGCCGAAAGAGGATTATATGCCTTCCGTGCCGCTGAATCTGCAGGCGCCAGAGGAAATGGATCCGGCAAAATACGGAGAAGTGGAGGAAAATCCGGAGCTGAATGACGCGGAACGCTTCCTCTATGAGGACGGCCCGCTTCCGGAGAACGAACAGGTACCGATCCCGGAGCCGCCGAAGGAGCAGGCGCCCGTGGATCCCGAACAGGAAAAGCCGGTTCAGAAGATTTCGGTCGAGCAGGCCTGTTTGAAGACCAAAGGCTTCCTGCTGGGCCTGAAGTATGATTCGGTCGAGAAGCTCGCGCAGCTGAACAGCGAAATGGCGCTGCGGATTCAGTTCGCGCAGATTCAGACGCTGAACGAAGTGAAGCCTCTGGAGGGGGACCCGAAGCATCTGGATGAGTTGGAAATGGACAGCCGGGCGGAGGCGCTTCGGAATGATCCGGTCATCATCGAAATGTCGCAGCAGTTCCTGAAATCCACCGCGATGCGTCGCAAATTCAAGGAAGCCTATCTCGTGGCGGAAAAGAAGGGGAAGAATACTGAGAAGAGCTTCGCGGAGCTTTTCAACGGCTTCTATCAGGAAGTGAAAAAGGCGCTGCAGAAAAAGGACGAGAAGGGCGACCGGGAGGAAGACGAGAAGGAAGTGCCGGAGGACGAGAAGAAGGTTCAGGAAGACGAAAACGACCGGGAGTCCGTCGAAAGCGCCTCTTCGATCGGAGACAATCAGGACCGCTTCACGCAGGTTTCCATGTAAAATACAGATCAGAATGGGAAATAAATAATGATTAAAGTAGCATTTTATGACACCAGAGACTACGACAGGCCTTCCTTTGAACACTACGGCGCGCTTCACGGGATGCAGTTCCGCTTTCTCGAAACGAAGCTGAACGAAGTGACGGCGGAGCTCGCGCGCGGGGCCGACGCGGTCTGCGTCTTTGTCAATGATACGGTCAATAAGGAAGTGATTGACAAACTGTACGAGTACGGTGTGAAGATGATCGCCCTCCGCTCCGCGGGCTACAACAATGTGGACGTCCGCGCGGCCTTCGGCAAAATCCATGTCGTGCACGTGCCGGCGTATTCGCCGTACGCGGTGGCGGAGCATGCGATTGCGCTGCTCCTGACTTCGGTCCGGCGGATCCACAAGGCCTATAACCGGACCCGGGAATTCAATTTCTCGCTGAACGGACTGACGGGCTTCGACTTTCACGGGAAAACGGTCGGCGTAGTCGGAACCGGCAAAATCGGCCGGATTTTCATCGATATCTGCCGGGGCTTCGGCATGAAGGTGCTGGCCTATGACCTGTATCCGGCGGAGGGGAGCGGGATTGAGTATGTGACGCTCGACCGGCTGTTCGCGGAGAGCGACATCATCTCTCTGCACTGCCCGCTGACGGAGGAAACCCGGCACATGATCAGCGCCGACGCTATAGAGAAGATGAAGAAGGGCGTGGTGCTTGTCAATACCTCGCGCGGCGGACTCGTGGATACAGAGGCGCTTCTTGACGGAATCCGCTCCCGGAAAATCGGCGCGGCCTGTCTCGACGTTTATGAGGAAGAGGCGGACGTCTTCTTCGAGGACCGCTCCGGCCACATCATGAACGATGAGCATCTGGCGCGGCTGATCTCGATGCCGAATGTCATTGTGACTTCGCATCAGGGTTTCCTCACCGAGGAGGCGCTGAATAATATTGCGGAGACGACGGTGAAGAACATCCTGTCGTACTTCGAAAACGACGGCCTATGCGACAACGAGCTCTGCTACCGCTGCGGCAATATCGAGCAGTGCAGGAAAGAGCGGAAGGAAAAATGCTTCTGACAGGGAGCGGCGCGTGAAGAACGTACTGATCGGCGGGGAGCCATTGGATCCTTCGAAAACCTATACGGTAGCGGGCACGGATTATACGCTTCTGAAGCACGGCGACGGGACGACGGCCTTTGACGGCTGCACGCTCCTGCAGGAGTGCGTGGCGCTTGACAATCAGGCCTTGATCGACTACATTATCGAAACCCTGGACGGGGAAATCGGCGGAGAATACGCGGAATTCACAGGACAGGAAAGGATTGTGATTACGGAGTAAGAATCCCTTTTCATTCCCTGCTTTTTGTGCTATACTTCTTTCATGATTAAAAAACGTACCCTGCATTTGTTGATTACGATATCGTCGGTGATTGTATCGACGGCGCTTCTGCTCCTTCCGGAGCCGGCGGCCGCATATGTCTCCTGGCTCTCACCCGGACTGTTTTTCACAGTCCTGACGGGGATTGTCTGCGGATTTTTTCCGGCCGTCCTGGTCGGCGCGCTTCCGCCCCTTCTGGCGTTCCTCGTAACGAACTTCTCCCTCCCGGGAAAGGACTGGCTCTTTTATGTGCCGATGGCAGTCTTGGCGGTTTCCGGCCTGATGTCGGCCGGCGTTTATACCGCGCTGAAGACCTCCTTCGGGGCGGCGGTTTCCGGGATTCTCGCCGGGCGGTTCGTTCTCGGCGTTCTGAACCTTGTGATTTATCACCTGCTTGGAAGAACCTATACGATCGGCATGTTCCTTCGGGACGGCTTTGTGTCGGTATGGGCGGGGCTTCTTCTGACGGCGGTGTTTGTACCGCTTCTCGTCGTCCTGTTCCGGCGATACGGGATCATGAAGCTTTTAAGGAACGAGAAAATCGTGGAAGTCTGATTCCTCCGGTCGGGAAATCAGCGAACAGTACGGGGTATGGAAAGGAACTTATGGGTAAGATAACCATTCTGGAATCCACAACGAAGAATCCGATCTCCTTGATGGGAGAGCGCGCCGGCGTCTGCTGGGGCTCGGATATCAGCGATCCGAAGAAGAATTATAAAAGGGGTCTCGACTGCCTCGAATCCGGTCACGGCCGGGTGCTTGAATTTGTCAATGTGGAAATGGTGCTGGACGGCTATTCCGCGCGCGTGATCCGGGAGTGGTATACGCATCTCGGCGGCGCGCCGACCCGGCTTCAGGCCAGCACGCGCTACGTGAACTACGAGAATTTCGAATACATTCTGCCGCCGAAGATCGCCGCGAATGAAGAGGCGAAGGCGCTGTATGAGGAAACCATGCGTACAATCACGGAAACCTGTCAGAAGCTGGAAAACGGCTGCGGGATTCCGCGGGAGGATGCGGCGCTTCTGCTTCCTCTTGGCATGACGACAAAGATCGTGGACAAGCGGAATGTGCGGAACCTGATCGATATGAGCCACCAGAGACTCTGCACGCGCGCCTACTGGGAATACCGCGAGCTGATGCGGGACCTGATGGCGGCGCTTTCGGGCATTTCCGAGGAGTGGGCGGAGATCGTTTCCCGGTATTTCGTCCCGAAGTGTGAACTCACGGGCTTCTGTCCGGAGAAGAAAAGCTGCGGCAGACGGCCGAAGAAGCCTCAGGGCTAAAGACCGTTTGACATAAAAATATCATCTTAAAAGGAGAACAGTTATGGGAGAAATCTGGCAGAATATCGCCTCCTGGGCGATGAACACGGGCATTAAGATTGTGATTGCGCTCGTCATTCTCTTTGTCGGCTTCAAAGTGGTGAATGTGGTCGCGAAGAAACTCGAGAAGAAGCTTCTTGAAAAAGGAAAGCTCGACCAGACTCTGGTACACACGCTGGTGTACATCGGAAAGATCCTGCTGAAGGTTCTGATCGCGGTCTGCCTCGTCGGCTACCTCGGCGTGGAGACTTCCTCGATTTCCGCACTGATCGCTTCCCTTGGCGTAGCGGCAGGACTTGCGCTGAACGGAGCGCTGGCAAACTTTGCGGGCGGCATGATCATTATCGTGACCCGGCCCTTTAAGATCGGCGATTTCATCTCCGCGCAGGGCGTGGACGGTACGGTCGAAGAGATCCGCATCATCAACACCAAGATCGTTACGCTGGACAACAAGGTGGTCTACCTTCCGAACGGCGCGCTTTCCTCCGGCAACATCGTCAATCTGACGGAGAAGGAAGTCCGCCGCGTGGATCTCGACTTCTCGGTAGCCGGCAACGATCCGGAGCTTGTAAAGAAGCTGATTCTGGATACCTGCCTGAAGAACGAGCTGATTCTGGCGGATCCGGCGCCGTTCGCGCGGATTACCGACTTCGGCGCGGGCAACGGCACCAAGGTGACGGTTCGTGTCTGGACCAAGTCTGCCACCTACTGGGACGTCTATCTGGGACTTCTCGAGGAGCTTCAGCAGGTCTTCGAGAAGAATCAGATCGTGATTCCCTTCCCGCAGCTTGACGTACATATCAAGAACAATTAACAGGTGATACAGAAAGCGGCCCCGGAAAACCGGGGCCGTTAATTTTTTGCGGTATCGCTGTGCTTACAAATCGATGGTCAGAGCAACCGGGCAGTGATCGGAGCCGTATACATCGGCGAGGATGGACGGCTCGACGATGCGCTCCTGAAGATCATCGGATACCAGGAAATAATCGATCCGCCATCCGACGTTGTTAGCGCGCGCGTTCGCGCGGTAGGACCACCAGGAGTAGGCATCCTTCCTGTCGGGGTACTTGTAGCGGAAGGTATCGGTCATGCCGGAGGAAAGAAGCTCTGTAAAGAGGGCGCGTTCCTCATCCGAGAAGCCCGGATTTCCGCGGTTCGGGCCGGGATTCTTCAGGTCGATCTCTTCATGCGCCACATTCATGTCGCCGCAGACGATGACCGGCTTTTTTTCATGCAGGGCCTGAAGGTACGCGCGGAAGGCATGCTCGAAACGCGTGCGGTAGTCGAGACGCTTCAGCTCCGGCTGGGCGTTCGGCGTGTAGACCGTGACCATGAAAAAGCGCTCGAACTCAGCGGTGAGAACGCGGCCTTCCTCGTCAAATTCCGCGATTCCGATGCCGTTTGTGACGCTTAAGGGCTCTTCCTTGCAGAAGAGCGCCGTGCCCGAGTAGCCCTTCTTGATGGCGGAAAACCAGTACTGATGATAATCCGGCGCGTCGACGGAGGCCTGGCCGGGCTGCATCTTGGTCTCCTGCAGACAGAAGACGTCGGCGTCAGCCGCTGTGAAAAAATCGAGAAATCCCTTCTGCAGGCAGGCCCGGAGGCCGTTGACATTCCAGGAAACCAGCTTGAGCATGAAATTAAATCCTCTGTTCCGCGCGGTGCTTCGCGAGGTATCTGTTGATCCTTTCCGTGGGCGTCAGAAGAGAGCTCAGGGAGTTGTTGTGGTTCAGATTGTCGATGACGAGGGCGATATACTTCGAGAGATCGACGCTGACGTAATACTCCCGGTCGAAGAGCTCCGGCCGCTGATAGGTCAGGTTGGTCGTGAACACGCGGTAAATCAGGCCTTCTTCATAGGCCTTGTCGAACTTCTCCGTGCCGTTCGTGAAGAGGCCGAAGGTGCAGGCAGCGAAGATCCTGTTCGCGTGGCGCTTCTTCAGCTCGGTCGCCACCTCGATGATGGAATCGCCGGAGGAAATCATATCGTCGATGATCAGGACGTCCTTGCCGTCCAGGTCATTTCCGAGGTACTCATGCGCGACGATCGGGTTCTTGCCGTTGACGATCTGCGTATAGTCGCGGCGCTTGTAGAACATACCGACGTTGACGTTGAGGTAGTTCGCGAAGGTGACTGCGCGGCCCATACCGCCTTCATCGGGGCTGATGACCATCAGATGATCGGAATCGAGCGGAAGATCCGGAACCGCCTTGCCGAGCGCCTTGATGAACTGGTAGGTGCAGGCGATGTTCTCGAAGCCCTTGTCCGGGATCGCGTTCTGCACGCGCGGATCATGGGCGTCAAAGGTGATGATGTTGTCTACGCCGAGATTCATGAGCTCCTGAAGCATGGCGGCGCAGTCCAGGGATTCGCGGGAAGTCCGGCGGTGCTGGCGGCTCTCGTAAAGGAAGGGCATGATGACATTGAGACGCTTGGCTTTGCCTTCGATCGCACCGATAATACGCTTCAGATCCTGATAGTGATCATCCGGAGACATGTGATTTTCCATGCCGCAGAGCGAATAGGTCAGGCTGTGGTTGAGGACGTCGATCATGATGTAGATGTCGTCGCCCCGGACCGATTCGAGAATCTGTCCTTTGCCTTCGCCCGAGCCGAAACGCGGCGTACGGACATTCAAGATGTAGCTGTCTTTCTGGTAGCCGGTGAAGTGGATCGCCTGATCCCCCGCGGCGGCTTCCCGCTCGCGGCGCCACTCGGAAATATAGGCATCTACCTTTTTGGCAAGCGGTTCGATGTTCTTCATCGCTACGATGCCAAGTGCCCCCTCGGGGATTGTCTGCAGTTTTACGTCTGCCATTTGTTACCCTCCTTGATTTTGATGCACCTTTATTCTTGTTTGAATTTCTTCTGAATACGGATGTCCTTTCCGTCGAGCCGGATCAGCGTGTAGCCGCTGACGATCCGGGAAAGGATGCGCTCGCTGTAAATATCCCTGAGATGCGAGGGATCGAGGTTCGTGGAAATCAGTGTGCCCTTCCCGCGGTTCAGGCGCTCGTTCACGCAGTAGAACAGCTTGCTCGCGGTAAAGGAATTGACGGATTCCGTCCCGAGATCGTCTATGATGAGGAGATCGCAGGCGAGAACCGAGCGGTCAATCGAATCCGCGTCGGCGCCGTAACGGTTCCTTGAAAACAGATTGAACAGATCAATCGCCGAAAAGTACAGGACGGAGTGACAGGAGTCGAGAAGCTCCTTGGCGATGCAGTTCGATAAAAAGGTCTTTCCGGTTCCGGTGGGACCGTAGAAGAGGATGCTGCCCGGATTTTCATCGAAATGCGCCGCATAGTTCCGGCAGAAGGCGATCTTCTCCCGCATATAATCATACAGGTTTTTCGAGCCGATGGCAAGATCCTGATTGTAATATTCCATCGAAAGCGCGTCGAAATTTTCGCGCTGCAGCACTTCCCGGATGCCGCTCTGGTCGTAGAGCAGCTCGGAAATCGCCCGGCGGAAGCAGTGGCACTTTTCGCTGCCGATATAGCCGGTGTCTTTACAGTCGGGGCAGGTGTAGTGCGGCGTGAGATACCCTTCCGGGATCCGGTACTCGAGAAGAAGCTGCGCCTTTTCTTCCTTCAGCGCCTCCGCTTCTTTTAAGAGCGCCGGAAGCTCGGCCTCGTTCCCGGTGATTTTCGCGCGGGCCCGCGCGGCGGCGTTCCCCGTGAGCGCGTTCTGGACCGCGCGGAGCTTCGGAAAACGGCTGTATACGGTCTCCCGGCGGATTTCCATATCCCGGAGCGCCTGAAAGCGCCGCGCGTCGTATTCGCGCATCATCTGATTATACTGTTCATTCGTGAGTGCCATAAAGCATCGTCCTCCGTCCCGATTCGAACTCAGGATTCATAATAATTCCGGATGAGGTCGGTATAATCATCCTTCCGCTCGTCGAAATTCCGGAAGGAACCGGCGGCCTGCTTCCTGGGAGCGGTGTCGGAGGAAGCGGATTTCTTTTCCTTCTTCGCATGGCTTTCGTCCAGCTTCCGGACGTCGTCAAGCGACGTCACCTTCTGCGCCTTCCACTCCGTCAGGATGCTGTTGGCATAATTGAAGGACGGCGAGTGTGCGTTTTTCACCGTGCGGTTGCAGGCTTCCAGGATGATCGGGAGATCAAAGTCCCGGCTCCAGCTCGTGACATAGTCCATCTCGACGTCGGCGAGCTGCCGGTCCCGGATGCCGAAGGCCTTCTGGATGCTTGTGACGGTCTTCGAGCGCATGGCAACGGATTTTTTGATGGAGGGAAGGTCCGAAAGCCCTTCCGACTTCCAGTTTTCCGCGACCTTACGGATGTAGTGAACCGAGAAATGCCCCTGTTCGATGCAGTATTCGAGCAGGTATTCGATCACGTCGTTCTGCCTGTCAAAAAGCAGGTAGCAGTAGCCGAGGGCGTCGCGCATCGTGGAGTTCGCGGGCTTTTTCAGATAGTACTGGGCAAGATCGAGAAGATCCGAGAAGTTTTCGTCGCGCTCGAGATCCGCGAAATCGATCGGAGACATTTCCTCCGGGGGCGCAGCAGCGCTTCGCACCGGCAGCGGCTGCACATTGACCGGCGTGACGGGCCGGGAAACCGCTTCGGCTTCCGCTGCTTTGGGCACGGAATCAGCCGGATATGCGCCTTCCGAAGGGAAGGGCAGAAGGGTGATGTCCGTCAGGTCCTCTTCCTCGTACTCGAGGGAAAGAAGACCGCACTCCTCCCAGTAGGTCAGAGCGCGTACGACGGTTTTCTGCGTAATATCAAAAAGGTCTGCCATATCCGAAAGAGACAGCAGAATGGTCGGGTCCATCGCACAGCGCACGAGATAAAGGTACACCTTGAGGGCGCCTTCCGGCGCCTGAGGCATATATTCATCGATGAAATCCACAGGGATTTCCAGATACTGACGCTGCGTTTTCGTCCGTAAATTCAGCTTCTTCATGATGGATGTCCTTCCTTGTTCCCCCAAAAAAGAATCCGTCCGGGCATGACTCATAGTTTGAACGGATCCTGAAAGCGCATACAGAAGTACACACCCTGTGTGAAGGTTTCTGTACGGCTGCATGTCAAAGTATATCACAAAATCCGAAAAAGAAAAGAGCCCCCGAAAAGCGCCGCTGGGGATAAAAAACTGTGGAAACTGTGGATAAGGTGGAAAACCCCGAAGCGACAGCCGGAATCCGCATAAAATCAAGGACCTGCATCGGCGCCTTCCGGGGAGTTATCAAGATTTTATTCTGTGAATACGGTGAATAATGTGGAAAAACTGACACGGTCGGATGAAAAGTCCAGTTTTTTCAGGAGTTTCGAAGGAAGTCAGCGAAGGAAGCATTTTGTGAATAAAAAAATTTCTTTCGTATTTCATGTTGGTATTGAAAAAAGGACAGAACATGTTATAATAAAAAATGCGTAAAATTATGAAACGTTTTATGCAGTATTTCCAGAAGGAGGAACAGCCATGAAGTATCCAAACGTCAGCAAAGGCATCAAAAAGATCTACGCAGCGGAAATCATTTCAATCTTTGCCACCATCACTGCGATCGGCGCCGGAATCATGAGTGCCGTGATCTATGTCGGCGAGCAGAAAAACGGATCGCTTGACGGACTTGAAATCGAGGCGCTGGCGGCCACGATCCTGATTGCTGCGGCCGCAGTACTCTATGTCGTCGGCTTTATTCTGAACCTGGTCGGCATCATCAAAGCCTCGAAGGACGAAGCGTCATTCAAGAATGCGTTCATGTTTACGATTCTCGGGATTGTCGCATCGGTTCTGTCGGTTGTGCTTGCGAGTATTGACGTGGCGGCGAGTTTTACGGATATCTTCATTGATCTTGCCGGTCTCTTCGTGACGATTTTCGTTATCCAGGGAATTGTCCGGATTTCGGAAAGCCTTCATCGCGAGGATATGGTGAAGAAGGGTCGGAAGATCCTGACCGCCACCGTGATCGGCTACTGTATCGGCACGGGTCTGTCGCTGTTCTCTTCGGTTTTCACGACGACCGGAATTACGGGCAGCATTGCTGCGATTCTCAGTGTCTGCGCTTCTCTGTTTACGCTGGTGGTTTATCTGATTTACCTCAGCTATCTCGGAAGAACGCGGGTCATGCTGGATAAATAAGAAAAGGAGATAAACACTTTCGCAGCCGGCCTTTTTTAAGAAGACCGGCTGTGCGTTTGTGTACGGGGATGTTCAATGGATGTAAAAGATTTTGACTATGAACTGCCAGAGGAGCTGATTGCACAGGATCCGCTGAAGAAGCGCGACGATTCCCGGCTGATGATTCTGAACAGGGAGACCGGGGAGATCCGGCACAGTATCTTTCATGAGATTATTCACGAGCTTGAGCCCGGAGACTGTCTGGTTGTCAATAATACCCGGGTCATACCGGCGCGCCTTTACGGCGTGAAAAAGGATACCGGCGCCGCGATCGAGGTGCTGCTTCTGAAAAGGAAGAGCGACAATATCTGGGAAACGCTCGTGAAACCCGGTAAAAAGTGCCGCCCCGGTACAGTCATTGACTTCGGGGAAGGACGCCTGACGGGGACGGTGATCGATGTCGTCGAGGAGGGCAACCGCCTGATCGAATTCTCCTACGAAGGAATCTTCGAAGAGGTGCTGGACGCGCTCGGTGAAATGCCGCTTCCTCCCTATATCACACACAAGCTTGAAGACAAAAACCGCTACCAGACCGTTTACGCGAAGTATGACGGCTCCGCGGCAGCGCCGACGGCCGGACTGCACTTTACCGACGAGCTTCTGCAGAAAATCCGCGAGAAGGGCATCGACATCGCGGAGGTGACGCTTCATGTCGGTCTCGGCACCTTCCGGCCCGTCAAGGTCGATAAGATCGAAGAGCACCATATGCACAGCGAATTCTACATGATCTCCCAGGAAGCGGCGGACAAAATCAACCGTGCGAAGGCTTCCGGGCACCGCGTCATCTGCGTCGGCACGACCTCCTGCCGGACAGTCGAATCGGCGGCGGATGAGAACGGGCACCTTGCGGAATGCTCCGGCTGGACCGAGATTTTCATCTACCCCGGCTACCGCTTCAAGGTTCTCGACGCGCTCATTACGAATTTCCACCTGCCACAGTCGACGCTTGTGATGCTCGTGTCGGCGCTCGCGGGGAGGGAGCACATTCTGAACGCCTACAAAGAAGCTGTAAAGGAAAAATACCGCTTCTTCAGCTTCGGGGATGCAATGTTTATAGAATAACTATGAAACAGGGGGACACAAGAACCGTCCCCCTGTCTTGTTGCCCTGTCTTGCAGAATCTTTCTTTACATCCGCAAAAATCAATGTTATAATCCAAAGTGAGTTATTATAATCACTTTTTGACCCCGACTATCATAACATAACACGAAGGGCGGAGCTGATATGAAAACGGAAAAAATGCTTCAGAAAAGTACATCCGGACTTGGTGCGTGGGCTTTTGCAATCGGCACCAGTGTCGGTTGGGGCTCTCTTGTCGTAACGGCGAGCACTTATCTTGCCCAGTCCGGACCGGCGGGCAGTATTCTCGGACTCGTGGTCGGCGCGCTGGTAATGCTCATTATCTGCCGGAACTACGCCTACATGATGAAGAATTTCCCGGAAGCGGGCGGCGCGTATGCCTACGCCCGGGAGGTCTTCGGCTATGACCAGGGCTTTTTGATTGCCTGGTTTGTGCTGATGACCTACTTCGCGATGCTCTGGGCGAACGCGACTTCCCTGCCGCTCTTTGGCCGGATTTTCCTCGGCGGCGTCTTCAGCTTCGGCCGGATGTATACGATTTTCGGCTATGACGTCTACATCGGCGAAGCGCTTCTTACGATGGCGGCGATCGCGGTCATCGGCATTCTCTGCATCCGGACCGGCAAATGGACGAATCGGATCATGATCGGGCTCGCCCTGCTGTTCTCGGCGGGAATCGTGATCAGCTTCTTTGCCGGAATTTTCGGCGGCGGTGCGTCTTTCATGAGTCCCGGCTTCACCCCGGACGCGTCCGCGATCCGCCAGATCGCGGGAATCGCGGTGATTTCTCCCTGGGCCTTCATCGGCTTTGAGAGCATCTCCAACCGGACCGAGGAATTCTCCTTTGACCACAGTAAGATTCACAAAGTTCTGATCATTTCTGTTCTGTCCACGGCAGCGCTGTACATTCTTGTCATTCTGCTTTCTGTGACAGCATATCCGCCGCAGTTTTCGAGCTGGATCGAATATATCGAAAATCTTGGCTCGCTTTCCGGGCTCGAGGCGCTTCCGGCTTTTTACGCGGCTAATCATTATCTTGGATCCTTCGGCAGCGTCCTTCTGATGCTGTCGCTTCTTGCACTTGTCATCACAAGCCTGATCGGCAATATTTCCGCTCTGAGCCGCCTTATTTACGCGCTCGGGAAGGACCGGGTGCTGCCGCAGCGCTTTTCGGAGCTGAACGACAAGGGAAATCCCTCGAAGGCCGTTCTTCTCGTGATGGCAATCTCGTTCATCATTCCCTTTGTCGGACGCACGGCGATCGGCTGGATCGTGGACGTGACGACGATCGGCGCAGTGCTCATTTACGGCTTTGTTTCCGCCTGTACGATGGTGATGGCGAAGCGGATGGAAGACCGATATGAGATGTGGACCGGGCGGATCGGCCTGGCCGTCATGATCGCGCTCGGCGCCTATTTCCTGTTCCCGAACCTGGTGACAAAAGGCACGCTTGCGACCGAGACTTATTTCCTGTTCATTATCTGGAGCGTGCTCGGCTTTGTGCTTTTCCGTATCATTCTCCAGAAGGATGTGAAGAAGCGCTTCGGACGCTCGGTCAGCGTCTGGATTGCCTTCCTTGCGCTCATCCTCGTCATAGCGCTCATCTGGATGCGCCAGTCCATGCTGACAAGCTATGACTCGACGATTTCCGCCGTGCAGGCGCATTATGAAGCGGCGGGCGGCGCGGTTCCCGGCATTTCCGGGGACGAAGCCTATATCCTGGACCGAATGGGAAATCTGGAGGATACGAATACCCATACCATTATCATGGCGGTCGTGATGTTCGGGCTGGCACTGATCATCATGATGTCGAACCATTATTTCCTGAACAAAAGGTCCAAAGAGAGCGAAATGCTCGCGAACCGCGATCCGATGACGGGCGTAATGTCGAAGCATGCCTGGCTCGTGCGGGAAAAGGAAATGGACGGCCTGATCTATGAAAAAGAGCTGCAGGAGTTTGCCATTGTCGTCTGCGACGTGAACGGCTTGAAGAAGATCAATGATACGCTCGGTCATAAGGCCGGCGACGAATACATTAAAAAAGCCTGCACGATGATCTGCGATATTTTCAGGCATTCGCCGGTGTTCCGCGTGGGAGGCGACGAATTTACGGCGGTGCTTTCCGGGCGTGATTTTGCCGTCCGAAGCGACCTCATGCAGATCCTGCACGACCGCTCCGTGGAGCATATCGACAGCAACGACGCCGTGGTTTCCGGCGGCATCGCGGTGTTTGACCCGGAAAACGATCACAATGTTCATGACGTCTTCCAGCGCGCGGATGAAGAGATGTACGCCGAGAAGAAACGGCTGAAGAGCCTCGGCGCGGTGACGCGCGATGACGAGTCGGACGCGGCGGAAGAAGCGGTGACGGATCCCATGTCGGCGCTTGCGGAAGAGGCGCAGATTATTCACATCCGCCGTCAGATTCTGATTGTCGAGGACGAATATATCAACCAGCAGCTTCTCGGAAATATGCTGGAAGAAGACTATGACGTGCTTTATGCCTCGGACGGCGGAGAAGCACTGAAGATGATCCGGGATCACAGGGACGAACTCGCGCTCATCCTCCTCGACCTGAATATGCCGCAGATGGACGGACGGGAAGTCCTGAGAGCGATGAATACGGACGACAGCTTAAGCCGGATTCCCGTCGTTGTGCTGACGGCGGATCAGGAGGCGGAGCTGGAGTGCCTGAAGCTCGGCGCGGTCGACTTCATCCCGAAGCCCTATCCGATCTGGGAAATTGTCCGGGCGCGTGTCGACAAGTGCATCGAGCTTTCCGAGAACCGGGGCATCATCCAGTCCACGGAGCGCGACGGACTCACGCGGCTCTTCAATATCGACTATTTCTACCGCTATGTCAATATGTTCGACCAGCATTATCCGAAGGCGCCGATGGATGCGATCGTCCTGGATGTCAACCACTTCCGCATGATCAACGAGCGCTACGGAAAGAGCTACGGCGACACGGTATTAAGAAGGATCGGCGAGCAGGTCCGCATCGCGTCCCGGGAGCTTGGCGGCGTCGGCTGCCACAAGGGCGCGGACACCTTCCTGATCTACTGTCCGCACCGGGAGAGCTATGAGGATGTTCTCGAGCAGATTACGGCCGGAATCATCGGAACGAGAGGCGGCTCGGCGCGCGTGAGGCTGCGCATGGGCGTCTGTCAGAATGTAGATAAGAGCCTCGATATCGAGCGCAGATTCGACCGGGCGAAGACGGCTTCCGACGCGGTCCGCACGAACTACACGAATCCGATCGGCTTCTACGACGATGAGATGGGGAAGAACGCCCTCTACAACGCCAGACTGCTGGAGGACTTCCATACCGCAGTCAGCGAGAAGCAGTTCCTCGTATATTTCCAGCCGAAATTCGATGTGCGGCCTGAAAAACCGATGCTTTCCAGCGCGGAAGCCCTGGTCCGCTGGAAGCACCCGGATCTCGGCATGATCAGCCCCGGCGTCTTCATTCCGCTTCTCGAGGACAACGGCCTCATCTTCGATCTGGACCGTTATGTATGGGAAGAAGCGGCGGCAAAGATCCGCAAGTGGAAGGATAAATTCGGCTTCTCGGTTCCGGTTTCCGTCAATGTATCCCGGGTCGATATGCTGATGCCGAACCTGAAGAATATTTTCCGTGAGATTCTGGACAAATATCAGCTTTCCGCGGACGACATCGTGCTGGAACTGACTGAATCCGCCTACACGGGAGACTCGGAGCAGGTGATTTCAACCGCGCGGGAGCTTCGCGGCATGGGCATGGGCTTCCGGATCGAGATGGACGATTTCGGAACCGGATATTCGTCTCTCGGCATGCTGACCAGCCTTCCGATCGACGCGCTGAAGCTGGATATGACCTTTATCCGGAACGCGTTCGGCGAGACGCGGGACGTGCGCATGATCGAGCTGATTATCGACATCGCGGATTATCTGCATGTGCCGGTCGTCGCGGAAGGCGTGGAGACCGAGGAGCAGTACCTCGTCTTAAAGGCGCTCGGCTGCGATCTCGTGCAGGGCTATTATTTCTCGAAGCCGGTTCCTGAGGAGGAATTCGAGGCCTTCCTGATTGAGCGGAAGGACCAGAGCGTCGGGATGATTCCGGAGATCCGGAAGAGCTGCATGAGCATTTCCACGGCGCTTTCGAGCGACTTCGACAGCATTTTCTATGTGGATACGGTAACGGATTATTATCTGGAGTTCTATACCGGGGATAAGGGAGAGCTTGAGATCCGGCCGGGCGGAGACAACTTCTTCCGCGACGCGGAGAAGAAAATCCTGGCGGATGTGGCCGATGCGGACATTGAAAAGGTCCGGAAAGCGCTCGGGAAAGAGAATCTGATGAACTGGATGCGGAAGGAGGAGAACGCCAGTCTGCCGTACTTAAGAAAGTCCGGCAGAATCGAGCTGCCATACTGTCTGCAGTCCATCCGCACCCGGAACAGCGATGATCACCATGTGGTCATCGGCATCAGGAAGAGTTATTCCTGACTATTTCTTCCGGGGAAGGAGCAGAAAGCGTTCCGGAATCTTCACGGAACTTGACAGAGCATATTTACAGGAGCAGGAAAGCTATGGGTATTTTCGACAACAGTAAAGAACGAAGAACCGGGACGAAGACGCCGAGGAGACTCGGCGAGCTCCTGACAGCGGCGGGAGTTCTGACCGAAGAGGAGCTTCAGCGCGGAATTGAGCTGCAGAAAGGCTCCAATAAGCGTCTTGGCACCGTCCTTCTTGAGAACGGCTTCATTACGGAGAGCGAGCTCATCGAAGCGCTGCAGATGCAGCTTGGCATTGAGTATGTGGACCTGACGAAGGTGTCGATTCCGACGGAGCTTGCGGAGGCGGTTCCGAAGAATATCGCGCGGCAGTATCAGGTCGTGCCGGTGCGCGTGTACCGGGATGAACTGTACCTTGCGATGGCGGATCCCCTGAACTTCTTCGCCATCGAGGAAGTCCGCAAGGTCGTCCATCGCCGGGTCGTGCCGATGGTGGCGATGGGAACCGCGGTGGATCACGCGATCCAGGTCCTTTACGGCAACGAAGGCGCCGCCCGCGCGATCGAAGAGATGCGGCGGGATACGGCGGCTGCCGATCTTACCGGCGCGGTCGAGACGGCTTTCCAGCAGAATCAGATCGGCGAGGACGCGGCGTCAAGCGCTCCGACGATCCGTCTCGTGAACTCGATCATCGAGCGCGCGGCGAATGAGCGGGCCAGTGATATCCATATAGAGCCGGGCGAGACGGAGCTTCGGATCCGGATGCGTATTGACGGCGTGCTGCATGAAATCCTGACCGTTCCGCGGGACCTTCAGGCAGCGGTTCTGGCGCGCCTGAAGATCATGAGCGGCATGGATATCGCCGAGCGGCGCATCCCGCAGGACGGCCGCTTCAACGTGCGCGTGCAGGAGCGGGATATCGACCTGCGTGCTTCCACGCTGCCGACCGTTTACGGCGAGAAAATCGTTATTCGTCTCCTGGAGAAATCCGGCATGATGAAGACGCCGGAGGCGATCGGACTGGCGGGCGCTGATCTTGCGAAATTCAATGCCCTTACAAAAATCCGGAACGGCGTGCTTCTGATCGTCGGTCCCACGGGCTCCGGTAAATCCTCGACAATGTACGCGATGATCAACCGCCTGAATACAAAGGAGGTCAATCTCGTGACACTGGAGGACCCGGTCGAGTACAATGTGGACGGGGTCAACCAGGTGCAGATCAATGAGAAGACGGGCATGACCTTCGCGAGCGGCCTTCGCGCCATCCTTCGTCAGGACCCGGACATCATCGCCGTCGGTGAAATCCGTGATGGCGAAACCGCCGAAATCGCGATGCGCGCCGCCATTACGGGACACATCGTGCTTTCGACGATCCATACCAATGACGCCATCGGCACGATCGAGCGTCTGACGGATATCGGCGTGGAGCCGTATCTTATTGCGAGCGCCTTAAAGGGCGTCGTGTCCCAGCGTCTCGTGCGCCGCATCTGTCCCTCCTGCCGCACGGCTTATGAGCCCACGGCGGAGGAGCTTGACAGCCTCGGACTGTCGCCGGAGGATCTTCAGGCGCCTGGCGACGCCTCTCAGCCGAAGAAGATGTTCTACAAGGGAACGGGCTGTCCGGACTGCTACGGCACGGGCTACAAAGGGAGAATCGCGGTTTTCGAGATCCTGATGGTGAATCGGGACGTGCGTAAACTCATTTCCTCCGGTGCGAGCCGTGAGAAAATCGAGGCGGCGCTGGAAAACAGGGGGGAAGAATTCACTTCTCTCAGTGATAATGCACGCAGGCTGGTACTGGAGGGTGTGACGAGCGTGGAAGAAATCCTGCGGGTGATGAACGCGGACGAGGAGTAAAAAGAAACGATATGATCAACATCGAACATTTGATTACGCAGGCCTCGGAGGCCGGCGCTTCCGACATTCATCTGATCGCCGGACTGCCGCCGAAGTACCGCCTGAGCGGCGCCCTTCAGAACATGAACGGGGAAATCCTCTCCCGGGAAGAATGCGTCTCGTACGCGATGGAGCTTGCAGGAAACGAATGGAAAAGCTATGAAGACACCGGAGAGCTGGACGCCTCGGAAACCATCTGCGGCGTGCGCTTAAGAATCCATATTTTCCGCCAGCAGGGCATCCCTTCGATCGCTTTAAGACTGCTGTCCGAAAAAATTCCGAAGCTGGAGACGCTCGGCCTTCCGCCGGCGGCGCTGACGCTTACGGATCTTCACAAGGGCATCGTGCTTGTGACCGGCGAAACCGGTTCCGGAAAATCCACGACCCTTGCGGCTATGATTGACAGGATCAATCACACCCGCTATGATCACATTGTGACGCTGGAGGACCCGGTCGAATACCTGTACAAGCCGGACCTCTGCGCGATCAACCAGCGGGAAGTCGGGAAGGACACCATGAGCTTTGCGGCGGGCCTTCGCGCCAGCCTCCGGGAAGACCCGAATGTCATCCTGATCGGCGAAATGCGTGACCGTGAGACGATTGAGACCGCGATCACGGCAGCGGAAACCGGACATCTCGTCTTCGGAACGCTGCATACCGGCTCCGCGGCGGACTCTGTCGACCGTATCGTGCAGGTTTTCCCGGAAGGCATGCAGAACCAGATCCGGCTGCAGCTTTCGATGACGCTGCAGGCCGTTCTCACGCAGCAGCTCATTCCGAAGCGGGGCGGCGGAAGAGCGCTGGCCTGTGAAATGATGGTCGTGACGGACGCGGTCCGGAACCTGATCCGCTCGGGCAATACGCCGCAGATCGCGAACGCGATCTCGACCAGCGCCGCGCTTGGCGGACAGACGATGGATCAGGCATTGGTGCGGCTGGTGAGAAGCGGAGCGATCACAAAGGACATGGCGCTGCACTACGCGAAGGAAGCGGATTTTGTGCGGAAAAACGCAGTGTAAGGATAGAAAAAGGAAGGAGCGAGATCCGGGATGAGTACATACAAATATCATGCAATTTCCCGGGACGGGCAGAAGGTTTCCGGCGTCGTCGAAGCCTATAATGAGATGGACGCGGCCGAGCGCATCCGGCAGGAATGCGACGTGGTGCTGAAGATTACGGCAGCCGACGATAAGGAGGAAAGCTCGAACTTTCTGAACCGGGACATCGGCGGAAACCGTCTCGATATCAAAGCCTTTACCCTGATGTGCAGTCAGTTCGCGATCATTCTGCGCTCCGGCGTGCCAATCGCGCGCACCGTGCAGCTGATCGCTGACAAGACGGAAAACAAGCCGCTGAAGAGGATGCTGAAAAAGGTCGGAGAAGACGTGGAGGCGGGGCGCGCGGTGTCATCCAGCTTTGCCGAGCGCGGCGAAAAGCTTCTGCCGCCGACCTTTATAGAAACGATTCGCGCCGGCGAGGAATCCGGGGCGCTTGACCGCTCCTTCGAGTCGATGGCGAAGCACTACGAGAAGCAGGCCAAGACCAAGGCTAAAATCAAAGGGGCGATGATCTACCCGATCTTCGTCCTGGTCATCGCGGTCGTCGTGGTCATTGTCCTGATGGTAAAGGTCGTGCCGACCTTTACGGCGGTTTTCCAGGATCTCGGGGCCGAGCTTCCGGGACTCACGAAGGCGCTGATCGCGATCTCCAACTTTTTCCGGAAGTACATTCTGGTCATCATCGGGGTCATCGCCGTGCTCATTCTGGCGCTGAAGCTGTACGGCAACACGGAAGACGGGCGCATGAAGCTTGCGAAGCTGACCTTGAAGCTGCCGGTTGTCGGCAAAATCGCTCAGCTTTCCGGCGCTTCCCAGTTTGCGAACACCATGGCGATGATGCTGGAAGCGGGTCTGCAGATCCCGCGCTCCATCAATATTACCTCGAAGGTGATCGACAACTACTACATCTCCCAGAGCGTCGCGAAAATCTCCGGAAAACTGGAGGAGGGCCGTACGCTCGGATCCTCCCTCAGGGAAGCGGAATGCCTGCCGGATATCCTTACCGACATGGCGGCCGTCGGCGAAGAGACCGGCGAACTGGAGAAAACGCTGAATACCATCGCGGGCTATTACGACTCGGAACTCGAGCAGGCGACCGCCGACGCCGTCGCGAAGCTCGAACCCGCCGTTCTCGTCGTACTGGCGCTCGTTGCCGGATTCATCGTGCTCGCGATGTACATGGCCATGTTCCAGATGTACAGCGCGATGTAAAGGGCTGATGCGGAAGAATTTTCCGCAGACTTTCAGTGACAGGAACTCGCGGATTAAGACACAAAGTGGTGGAAAAACGTCAAAAAGTCAATCTGTAAAGCATAAAAACCGCTGAAAGTTGTAAAATTTGACGCTACTTTATGCTTGCGTGATCGATCAAAATCTGTTATTCTATTAGCAGATCAAGAAAGCAGCCCGATGCTTTAGAGAACGAGTAAACCGAAGGAGCTGCCGAATCACTTGCGGATGCAGTGCTTTACAAAACGGCAGCCGTATAATGAACAGATAAACAGAAAGGAAAAAAGAATTATGAAGAAGAACAACAAAGGTTTTACCCTTGCAGAACTCCTGATCGTCGTAGCGATCATCGCCGTGTTAGTTGCGATTGCGATTCCGATTTTCACAAGTCAGCTTGAGAAATCGAGAGAAGCGACGGATCTGGCGAACGTAAGATCGGCATATGCTGAGATTGTCACAGCAGCTATGACGGAAGAGACGGAGATCGTAAGTAATTCTGCGGACATTGAATATGTTGTTGACGATGCTACAGCTGGAAGCTATGTGTATACAGCAACAGTTACATTACATCAGGCAGTCGATGGGTGGGCGACCGTAGATGCTGACAAAGCAGTTGCAGGTGTAACCGCTACGGGCACTCCTACGGCAAAAGGTAAAGCGACGATTACTTTTACTGAGAATAATGAGACTGTTACCATTAAGTATGAATGACTTAAAGTCAGGTTGGTTGTGTTCGTAAGCGATTTATTAATATCATTTATACAAATACTCTTCCTGTATCGTACATGTAAGAGCATTTGGTATATTATCAGCATTCAACAAAGCCCCATCTTCATAAAGAATGGGGCTTTGTTGCGTCAGAATATTAAATCACTTTACCTGATCTGTCAGAGACAAGGGGACGGTTCTTTTGAGAGACAAGGGGACGGTTCTTTTGTCTTGGCAAGCATGCCAAGCGAGACAAAAGAACCGTCCCCTTGTCTCACCCTTGTCTCACCACCCTTGTCTCAAATCTCTCCATCTTCATTTTTTAATATCTATCTTGACCGCACAGAATAATTGTGTTATGATAATAAGTGGTACTAACAATAACCTGTTTTTTCTGACAACCTTCCAGATCCAGTCTGAATAATTCACTTATACACTTCGGTACCATATCCACAAATCATAGAACATCGTAGAGGGAGTAAAACTGCTGTTCTGCTCCTGTTTCTGCAAAGAGGTGAAGAGATAATGCCCAGAAGAGCAAGAAAAAAATCAAGTACAGGAATTTATCATATTATGATTCGAGGGGTAGACAAAAGAGTCATTTTTTTGGATGATGAAGACTGCTGTCGATTTCTTGATTCGATGCAGAAAGCCAAGAGGAAATCAGGTTTTCAACTATATGCGTATTGCCTGATGGGAAATCATGTGCATCTTCTTCTTAAGGAAGAGGCGGAACCCTTGGAAATTATTTTCAGGAGAGTCGGTTCGTCGTACGCCCATTATTTCAACTGGAAGTATCAGCTTCACGGACATTTATATCAGGATAGATTTCGAAGTGAAATAATAGAGACAGATGAATACTTTCTGGATGTCGTTCGCTATATTTGTCAGAACCCTGTAAAGGCCGGTCTTTGCGGGAATCCGTTTGACTATCCTTGGCTAGGCTGCAGCCGCGTCACAGAAAAGGACGATTTGTTGGATGACTTTGAAAACTATACGGATCTTACAGGGGAAAGCCTTTTGAGATTTGTTAATGAACCCTGTGATGGAGAACATTTGGAATACTCCGGCGCGAAACGTTTAACAGATCGTGAGGCAGCAGAACATCTGCAGACAGTTTGTGGATGCGAGTCAGTGCTGGAAATCGCCGGGTTGTCGGACGATCTACGTTATGATGCCGTAGAAAAAGCGATAGACTGCGGAATATCAATCCGACAGCTTTCCAGGCTGACGGGAATTAGCAAGTCAATAATTGAGCGCATCTGCAGAGAAATACGGTGAGATAGGTGAGACAGAGGGACGGTGAGACAGGGGGACGGTTCTTTTGTCTTGGCAATCATGCCGAGACAAAAGAACCGTCCCCCTGTCTCCAAAAGAGAATACAGCTTTGTTGAAAACCCATAAAAATAACCTCGTATCAATGCTTTTCACTTTACAAAAATCATAAAATCTGATAATATAAAGTTTCAAAAATGTATACTTTTAGGCATGCGTCGAAACGGGAGCGTTTTTGACACTCCCAGGGTATAAAAATTCCAAAAAAGTTCGCTTTTCGACGAAAAAACTGAAAAAATGCCGTCATAATATTATAAAGGGGAGGAACTGACACAAAACAAAAATCACAAAGGAGAAAACATATGAAAAACAGAAACATGGTTCTTATGATTATCAGCGCAGTCGCTATGCTGTTCCTTACAGCGGGACTATCATCCTGTTCAGGGTGCGGAAACACCGACCCGACCGAATCGGTTGAAACAATGGATAGTTTGACGACTGAATCCGAAGGAACAGAAATCGAACAAAAACACGAGGATAACAAAGACGGCAGCTTTGTTGCCGGAATTGTAAAAAAAGAAAAAGCCGCGGATGGGACGGTTCGCGTAACCATAGAATCCGAAGACAGAAAAGATTCGCTTTCTTTTATCACTGATGAGAAAACGGCGGCTCTTCTTAACATTAAAGAAGGGCAGACGGTGCGTGCTGAAGAAAAAGACGGCGGTTATGTCCTGACAGTCACAGATGAGGATGGAACGCAGAATAGCTATACGGTATCTGTCCCGACCGAAATCCAGGGCGGTGACTTTGTAATCGGATCTGTCGTGACCGAAGAAATTGAAGACGAGAAGATCCGTGTAACTGTTACTTCAGAAGACGGGGAAGAGAGCCTAAGCTTCATTACTGAAGAAGACATCACAAAAGCTATGGAGGAAGGCAAGACAATTTCTGTTGACGAGGACGAGAACGGTACCGTAATTGTTCACATCAAAAATGAAGACGGTACAGAGAGCACATTCGCTGTAGAGCTTTCTGAAAACCAGAAAGAAGAGTCTTTGGAGACAGAAAAGGAAACAGAGCAGGAGACGACATCCGAAGAAACGGAATCCGAATCGGTAGAAGAAGCGGCAAGCCGAACATCTGAAAATCCATCCAAGGAATCCCAAAAAGAAACGACAGCTGTTTCCAAAACAGATGTATCAAATAGTACTGCTGCAGTGAAGGATGAGACAACTTCCGCACCAGAAACATCTGCTCCGTCAACATCTGAACCCGCGACAAAGGCACCGACATCCGCTGCGCCGTCTTCTGAAAAACCAACGACCTCACAGTCCACAACGGCTTCACATGAGCATACATGGGTTGCTGACAAGCAGAAGGTCCATCATGAAGCGGAGACCAAGACAGTACACCATGACGCGGAAACAAAAACAGTACACCATGATGCGGAGACCAAGAAGGTCCATCATGATGCCGAAATCAAAACCGTTCATCATGATGCTGAAACGAAGACGGTCCATCATGAGGAAGAAGGCCATTACGATACCACGCAGGTGCTGGTATCCGAGGCATATGACGAGCCTATTTATGAAGTTCATCTTCTGTGTAACGACTGCGGATATGATTTCACTGCACACGGAGAGGCAACCAACGAAAATCTTTTGGCACACGATAAGGCTCACGCGTTGGCAGGAGAACCTGGAGGATGGGGTCATGTCGCAGTTGTTGTCGATACCATCCATCATGATGCAGTATACGAAACTCAGCAGACCTGGGTAGTAGATAAAGCCGCCTACGATGAAACCGTCGTCGTGAAGGAAGCCTATGATGAAACTGTTGTAGTGAAAGAAGCCTACGATGAAACCGTTGTCGTCAAGGAAGCTTATGACGAAACTGTTGTAGTAAAAAAGGCCTATGATGAAACCGTTGTCGTCAAGCCTGCCTACGATGAAGAAGTGATCACCGGCTATCACTGCAGCGGATGCGGAGAAAAACGCAATCCGTAAGGTGCGATATGAAAGACACATTTCAGAGAACTGACCGGGCTCCTTAAGCTCGCTGAAAAAAGTTTTCAAAAAACGTCAAAAAATACCTGAAAAGGTCCTTTCTGCCGTCATAATATATAAAAGGGCAAAAAGGCCTTTTGGAGACAGGGGGACGGTTCTTTTGTCTTGGCAATCATGCCGAGACAAAAGAACCGTCCCCCTGTCTCGAGATGGACAAGGTTGTAAAAGGCAAGGCACTCGGGCCGGAAGCCAATATACCGTGGCTGGACATCAATAAGATCATTGAGAACCGCCGGCAGGATCCGCGCTTCAACAATCTGCCGAAGCTGTCATGAAAAAAACAGGCTTTCTGAGCCTGTTTTTTTGCAAAGAGAAAATCTATAAAACTATTTCATAATTTGCTTGCGAACCGCAAAGAAAACTGTTATGATAATATACGACTAAGTGTATCCATTTGACACCCAGGGGATGATTCTCACTGGCTATCCTGGAGGTTCGTTCATGCATAAACGCGTCTCCGGCACCGGAGGCCTTGCCCGGATCCATGTGATTCTGGCCGTGCTGATTATTATACTTGCCGTTATTATCTCGATCCCGGCTTATCGGGAATATAAATACCATGCCGACTGGCTTCTCTGTGCGGATTCGCTCCGGGTTGTGAACGGGGCGCTGACGGTGGACTTTCTGGAAAATGATCTTCAGTCAAAAAAGCTCGCGGACGCAGAGAATTCGCTGGTGGCCATTCTTCCCGGACGGGACGATTACTGTCCGGCCGGCGGAACCGTTTATATGCTGCAGCAGGACAACGGTACATGGAAAGCGGTATGCGGAGCCCATGACTCGGATCATGCGCTGCGTACGCGGCTGAATGGAGTGTATGTGCTTTCCTGTCTCAGGGATGAAATTGCCCGCGCGTCTCTTGACGGCACCGCGCCGGAAGAGATTACGGTCCAGCTGAACGGCAGGGATCTTCGATGCCGTCTGGTGGACGCGGATCCCGGTATCCGGCGGGGAACCAGGACAACCCGCGGCTATTCCGGAACGGTGGTATTCTACGGAATCAGCGGCCGGGGAAGCTTTGACGGGGAGTCTTCTTCTGATCGGGAAGAGGGGATGGAAATCTGCTTCTTCTGCTTCGCCGATGAAGACCATAACGCAAACTGGAGCGCGTCGGACGGCTGGTCCGGCAGCGCCTATGGAGACCGGTACTGATGCTTTCAATCTATGATTCGCGTCTGATTCTGACCTATTTTATCATTGTGGCGGCGCTCTTCGGCGCAGTGATGGGCTCTTTCCTGAACTGTCTCGCCTGGCGGGTGACGCACGGAGAATCAGTCCTGAAGGGAAGAAGCCACTGCCCGAAATGCGGGCATAAACTGGGCGTTTTGGAACTGATTCCTGTCGTGAGCTGGCTTTTCCAGCGCGGCAGATGCAAGGCCTGCGGGGAGAAAATCTCAATCCGCTATCCGTTGACGGAGCTCTTTTTCGCGATCGTGACGGTGCTTTGCCTGCTGAGATTCGACCTGACTATTGAATGCCTGCGGAGTTATATTTTCCTGTGCTGTCTGTTTGCTCTGTCCCTGACGGATCTTGAGAGCATGGTCATACCGAACGGCTTTCATATCGTGATGCTCGCCGTGTGGATTCTGGCGCTGCCTTTTGTACCGGGCTTTCGAAACTGGCCGGAGATCATCAGAAGCCTGATCGCGTTCCTCGTGTACGGCGGCGGGATTCTGGGGCTCTCGCTTCTGATGGACAAGCTGCTGAAGAAGGACAGCCTCGGCGGCGGAGACGTGAAGCTCATCGCCGTAGCGGCGCTGTATCTCGGCCTTGTCGGAATGCTCTTCGCATTGATGCTTGCCAGCGTGATCGGCCTCGTGTACGTGCTGGTGAAACGCTTCGCCGGAGCGCGGAAAAGCGCGGAGGAGGGCGAGGAGAAAGCTTCAGAGACAGAGGCGAAAGCGTCGGGAAGCGAGAGGCAGGAAGACGGAAGTGAGGAGCTGAGAAGCGGCAGAATGGAAGCTGATGGAGAGAAAACTTCAGAGGCAGAGACGGACCTGTCCGATCGTGAGAGCAAAGGCATTGGGGAGTTCCCCTTCGGACCGGCCATCGCCGCCGCCTGTGCTCTCGTCCTGCTGTACGGCGGAGCCGTGATCAACTGGTATCTCGGCCTGATCGGCTGATTTGAAGAGGAAAGCATGCAAGACGCCACCAAATAGGCCGGGAGGCTTGAAACGGTGGTTGGAGTCGAGGAAGCAGGCGAGTGCGGGACCACCAAATACTTATTAAAGTCAGAAATGGTGGCCAGATAGCAGTTGGCCAGCAGAGAGAGAACCACCGGAGGTTGAAAATGACTGGGAAAGGTGGTAGAGCAAGCTGATGCAGTACCACCAATTAGCACAGAAGATCTGAGATGGTGGTTGAAGTACGAGAAGCAAGCAAGCGCTGAACCACCAAACACTTTAGAATATTGGAAAAGGTGGTTGAGCAAGCTAACGTGGCACCACCAGATGGCGCTTAACAGCTAAAAAGGTGGTAAAGCAAGCTAATACAGCACCACC
This sequence comes from uncultured Lachnospiraceae bacterium, assembly GCA_946632055.1. Classification (GTDB taxonomy): domain Bacteria; phylum Bacillota; class Clostridia; order Lachnospirales; family Lachnospiraceae; genus UBA1267. The sequence continues at coordinate 4,928 of CAMPAR010000013.1, read as the reverse complement.
AAATTACACAGAATATAGCCTCGGGTGGTAAGAGTCAATCAGAAACATGAAATTGAGACCACCAAACGAGTTGAAATACAGATATAGGTGGCAGGATCGAGCAGCATAGACGAATCTCATACCACCACAGCACCAAAAAAACGACGACCAGGTGGTACGGGACTGAAGAAAGCAAGAATCCCACACCACCAAAATACACCAGAACAACATCCAGGTGGCCCAGAGCCCACAAGAGCAGGCTTACCCGCACCACCAAAGCAGAAAGTAAAATATCAGGCGGTAAAGCAAGCCCATCATGGCTCGTATACCTGCCTTAATCAAGTTAAAAGAGGTTGCTTTTCATGGCAAAAACAATTCTTGGAGTTGATATCGGTTATGATAATCTGAAGCTGGCGCTTGTAGCCGGTGACACGGTGAAGAAGACGGCTTCCGTCCCGATGCCGCGCAATATGGTGCGGGACGGCCAGATTGTCTCCGTGGAATCCGTCGGCGAGATGATCCGCGCGGCGATGAAGGAGCACGGCCTTCGCGCGCGGGGCGCTGCGTTCGCGTTCTCGAACGAATCCGTCTATGTGAAGTCGGTAACGATGCCGCTGATGACGGCCGACCAGCTGGAGTACAATCTGCCCTTTGAATTCCGCGATTACATTACCGGAGAAATCCGCGATTACACCTTCGATTACGGAATGTACAGCATGGATTTCAGAGCGGATGAGCCCGCTACAGCGGACCCCGGCTTTCAGGGCGCTGCGCTCGAATCGGCGCCGACGGAAGGCCTGTATTCCGCTCCGCCGACGATGGATATGCTGGCGGTTGCCGCGCCCCGCACGGTTGTCGAGGACGCGCGCGCCATTATGCGAAAGGCCGGCCTTAAGCTTGTGAAAGCCGCGCCGGCGCTCTCTGCCTATATGCAGATGATCCGCAGGAAAGAAGCAAAGAATACCGGTGCGCCGCACTGGTACTGCATTCTCGACCTCGGGTATCAGAGCGTCCGGATGTATATTTTCCATGGGGAGCGCCACATTGTTACACGCGTGCTTGACATCGGGCTTTCCGTGCTTGATCAGGTGATCGCGGATCTGTATGGCGCGGACATTCATCTGGCACACACCTATCTGATGACCGGCTATGATCACTGCACGAGCCGTCAGGAGTGCCTGAATGCCTATGAAAACATTGCTACGGAGCTGACGCGGGCCCTGAATTTCCTCCGCTTCAGTAATCCTGACGGAAATATTGAGGACGCCTGGCTCCTTGGCGGAGGCGCAAAGATTCTGCCTCTGCAGCAGGCCATCGCGGACACGCTGGATCTGCAGATACACCCGGCCTCAGATCTTCTTCCGGGCGGAAATATACAGGATGCCGAGACCTTTATCGAAGCGATCGGCATTACGATGGATTAAGACGGGAGGGAGTGAAAAGTGGCACTGAACAGGAATGAATCCGGTGCAGGGAAAACACGGTCCCTGCCCGTAAAAGGAAAACTTCCCGTAAAGCGGACAATTAATCTGGCAACAGCCGGGATGAAGCCGATGAATATCAAGGCGGCCGTGCTCGGCATTGTCCTGATCATTTTCGCGGCGGGAGCATTCGGCAAATTTGCGGTGGCGGACCGGCTGATCGCGATGAACCGGGAACAGCAGAAGGCTTCCTCACTGCAGAGCCAGCTGAACGGACTCTACGCCGAGATTGCGTCCTACAGCGGAATCGAAGATGAATACGCCCATTACACCTGGTCCGGCATGACCGCAGAGGAGCTCTCGCGTGTGGCGCGGCCGGAAGTGATCCGCATGATCGAAAAAGAATTGGCGGACAAGGGCGAGGCCGTTTCCTGGACGCTTTCGGGAAACATTCTGACACTGACCGTCGCGGGCAGCAGCCTGCAGGAAGTGAACGAGATGGCCCGCACGCTGGAAGGCTATGACATTGTGAGCCTCTGCACCGTTACGACAGCGGTGAAGGACGATAAAGAGACCGCCTCCACGGACGGAAAGGTCCGCGCCAACATCGTTGCGTATCTTGAAAACGCAGAGGAAGGAGGCGCCAAGTGAAAATCTTCAGCAGAAACTTTACGCGCGCCGAAAAGGTGCTTCTTCTCATACTGGCGCTGATCCTGGTCGGCCTCGTATATTATCTTGCGGTTGACCGCCCCGTGCGCTCGGCCATCGAGACCGCAAAAGCGGAGTGCGAGGCGCTTGAAAATGAAATGCTCGTGGCATCAGCCAAGGCCCAGCATCTGAAAAAGCTGGAAACCGAGATGGATGAAATGAAAGCGGACGGGTCCGACTCCTACATGGCAAGCTACAATAATTCCAAGGAAGAAGTGGCTCTCCTGAACGACATTCTGTCGGACACCCAGCAGTACACCATCACCTTTGCCAATGTCACTCGCTCCAATGATCAGATCCGGCGCAACTTCACCCTGCAGTTTAGGACTGCCGATTACGCGGCGATGCAGAAAGTGATCGAAGGCCTTTCCGGCAGCGAGTACCGCTGTCAGGTCGGAGATATCCAGTGCAGCGTGGTGAAAGAAAAAGACGGCAGGAGCTATGTATCGGCAAGCGTGACGGCGACCTTCTATGAGACCATGGTCGGCGGTACGCCGGACGCGGGTCTTCCGGAAGGCGCGGAGTAAGGGAAAACAGCAAGTGAGGTGGCGTTCCGAGCGAAGGGCCAGGCCCTGAGCCGGGAGTCCTGCAAATTCAGAAAAACCTACAGGAGCAACAATACCCTGATGAATTTTAAAAATCGTCTCATCAGCCTGATACTGGCACTTATCATGGTCATTTCTCTCACGGGAAGCACCTACGCTTCCGGCGAGGGGGATTTTGTGCGCGAAGAAGAAGGGACAACAGCCGCAGAGAACGCTGCTGAAAATGCCGCAGAAGAAGCTGCTGAAGACGCGGAAGAGAGCGGCGAATTGCTGGCAGAGGAAGAAAACCAAAGTTCCGATACCGGGAATCTGTCGGATGAAGAAGGGACAGAAACCGCAATTGTTTCAGAATCCGGCACTGAAGATGGTACAGAAGCCGGCGAAAAAGACGCTTCGGAAGCGGGTGCTGAAGAAAGTGAAAAACCTGCAGAGGAAGCGCCTGTATCGATGGCGGGAGACATCAGCGCGACGGATAATAGCGCAGATGTCGTTTCGGATGATAAGACGGATGCTGCCGCAGGCAATAGCGCAGATGCCGTTTCGGACGACAAGACGGATGATGCCACAGACAGCAGGACCGAGGATGTTCCGGACGCGGCCGTGGACGAAAGCCAGGAGCAGGGATCAGCCGCTGAAGATAAAAACGATCCCGGCATCTCCGAGAAGACATTGAAGGTCAAGGCTTTTGAGGCCTCCAATCAGCCGGATGACGATCAGAAAACCGGACATGCCCAGCCTGATGAATCTACAGAAAACAATCCCAGCGTCGAGATCATCGGCGCTCTTCCCGATGCCGTAACAGCGGAAGCCACAATCCTGGACGGCTCGGAATATACAGGCGATATCAACGGAGAGAGTGTGCTTGCGCTTGACATCACACTTTCACATCCGGAAGAGGGGAGTTTCGTGCCCGAGGCTCCGGTCACTGTCACGATCACGGCCCCCGAAATCGGGGAAGCGATCGCAGCCGGTGAAACACTCGAGCTGTGGCATGTCGCTTCGGACGGCACCGCGACGAAGGTGGAGGATGCGGAATTCTCCGACGATTCGGCAAAGTTTGACGAAGAAAACTTCGCGGAGACCATCATTGTCACAACAGTCCTCACACAGATTCTGACTGCCTCCGACCAGAATGAATACCGGATTACCGTAACATACGACAGCACTTCCGGGATTCCGGCGGATGCCGGGCTATCCGTGTCCGAAATCCGGGAAGGCGAAGCCGGATACGAGGACTATGTCGCCAGATCCGCCGACGCGCTCGGCGAATCGCCCGAAAACCTTGCCTTCGCGAGGGCATTCGACATCACGCTGAAGAACCCCGAAACCGGCGAATCCTACCAGCCGGACGGAAAGGTTCAGGTCAGCATCGAGCTTCTGAAGGACAGCCTCGATCAGTACACGAGCGTCGACGTCATCCACATCCCGGATGACGGCAGTGCGCAGGCCGAGGTCATGGACACTGCCGTGAACGGAGAAGCGGTCGAATTTGAAACGGACGGGTTCTCGGTCTATGTTTTAATTGGAAGTGATGGGCAGACTGTAACGCCGCAGTGTACATATACCTTCTGGATTCCAAACCATGATGCGGCCGGATACAGGGAGTTCTCCTTTACTGATTCGCAGGGGAATACAATATACAAACAAACTATCACAAACGGAGGCGAACTCATCGTTCCGCAGCCGATCCCCATGGAAGATGCGGTCTTTGTCGGCTGGTATGAAGGTAATCCCGATGGTTCCGGCGGCACAACTCTGAAGACCGAACCCTATGACTTTGACAATATCACGATCACAGAAAACAGCGCCATTGATCTGTATGCGGTCTACATGAGCTATGCCGTTGTCATTTTCCATGATCAGTATGACAGCGAATCCGGAACCTTCCCGATCGCGTATACCCGCAGGGCAGAGCTTGTCACGACAGGGGAAGAAGAGTCCGCCACCACTTCCGCCAAGGTGAAAATCAGCGATCTTGGCACAACCTATACCGCAGACGGCGGGGCAAAGATGGCCTTCTTCGCATGGTCGGAAACGCCGATTACTACACCCGGCGCGGAAAAGGATGATAAAGGAAACAATGTCACGGCCGTAACTACGGATGAGGATGGCTGCATTACGGTTACCGGAGAAAAGCATCTCTATCCGATTTTCAAGGGCGTGCACCGCCTGACTTATTATGCCGCGCAGTCCGGAAAGGGCGCGGACTATGTGCCGCCTGCAGACTACTTCGCGGGCGATGAAATTCCTATTCCGCTTCCTATTACAGCCATGG
>CAMPAR010000012.1 GCA_946632055.1 uncultured Lachnospiraceae bacterium | reverse complement strand
TCCAACGAGCTGAAATCCATCGCCGAAATGATCCTCTCCCATCACGAACGCTGGGACGGACACGGCTATCCGAACCGGCTCGAAGGACAGAACATCCCGATTCTTTCCCGCATCATTTCCATCGTGGACGCCTATGACGCCATGGTCAACACGCGCGTCTACCGCAAGGCGCTGTCCCCGCAGGAAGCGCAGGACGAGATCCGCCGCTGCGCCGGAAGCCAGTTTGACCCGTATCTTGCGGAGGAATTCCTTTCTCTTCTGCAGGACAGTCCGGATCTTGGCAAGGGCGTGATCACCGGCGGCGAGGAGGAATCGGCCATGAACGTCGATTTCGGCACGGCTCCGGAGACCGGCGACACCGTACCCGTCATGCACAGCACCTATATTCTGGATGCCAATGACTATATCACCGAGATCGACGACGCCTTCACCGATCTCACGGGCTATACCGCTTCGGATGTCGTCGGACGCATGTCCCAGTTTGAACTTGTGCCCAAAGAGGACCGCGCCTTCTATCTTCTGCAGGTCAATAACCAGTTTGCGCACGGAAACATCGCGCTTCTCGAGCATGAGATCATCCGGAAGGACGGCGAAAGGATCCGGGTTCTCTGCTATGGCAAGCGCTACTTTGATTCCGCCGCCAAGATGTTCCGGAGCGAGGTCCTGATCACGCGGGTGACCAAGTCCTGAATCCTTTAGGAATCCGCCCTTTTTCGCGGTCCGCTTTCAGAAAAAGAACTTGACAAAAGCCTTTTCTTTGTGTAGCCTATTCTTTTGGGGAAACCCAGATTAATCCATAAATCCGAGAGAAGGAGAGAACATACAATGAACAGCTACAAGACCCACGGCACCTGCTCCAAGGAAATCCAGTTTGAAATTGAAGACCATATCATCAAGGAAGTCCGTTTCATCGGCGGCTGCATGGGAAACACCCAGGGCGTAGCGGCGCTCGTGAAGGGCTACGATATCGATGAAGCCATCCGCCGTTTAAAGGGCATTGACTGCCACGGACGCGGAACCTCCTGCCCCGACCAGCTCGCGAAAGCGCTCGAAGAATATAAGGAAAGCGTCGCCTGATCACGAAAGCGGAAGATCCCGCGATTGAATTATTCACTGGAGTTTATTATGTCAAAGACCATTATTCTGACCGGCGGAGGAACCGCCGGTCATGTTACGCCGAATATTGCCCTGCTGCCGGGGCTTCAGAAGAGAGGCTTTGAGATCCGTTACATCGGATCCTACGAAGGCATGGAAAAGGGTCTGATTGAAGCCGAGGGGATTCCCTATGACGGCGTGTCCACCGGAAAATTCCGCCGCTATTTAAGCCTGAAGAATCTTTCCGACATCGGACATGTCTTTAAGGGCCTCCGGGAAGCGAAGGCCCTCCTGAAAAAATATCATCCGGACATCGTCTTCAGTAAGGGCGGCTTCGTCTCGGTTCCGGTGGTGCGCGCCGCGAAGGCACTGAAAATCCCGGTCATCATTCACGAATCGGACATGACGCCGGGCCTTGCAAACAAGCTCTGTTATTCTGCTGCGACCAAAATCTGCTGTAATTTCCCCGAAACCGTCGAAATGCTGCCGAAGGAAAAGGCTGTCCTTTCCGGATCGCCGATTCGGGAGCAGCTCCTTTCGGGTTCCCGCGAAGCGGGCCTCAAATTTGCCGGCCTTTCGGGACAGAAGCCCGTCCTTCTCATGATCGGCGGCTCCTCCGGCGCGAGAAAGCTGAATGAAGTTCTGCGGGAAGCGCTCCCCGCGCTTCTGAAATCCTTCGATATCATCCACCTCTGCGGCCGGGGAAATCTCGATGAATCCCTGAAAGATACGAAAGGCTATGTCCAGTTCGAGTATATTTCGAAAGAGCTTCCGGATCTTTTCGCCGCCTGCGACCTCGTTTTTTCCCGGGCAGGCGCCAACGCGATCTGCGAGCTTCTCGCCCTGCAGAAGCCGGCACTTCTCACGCCTCTTTCCGCAGCGGTCTCCCGCGGCGACCAGATCCTGAACGCCCGCTCCTTTGAAAAGCAGGGCTTCTCGATGGTGGTGGAAGAAGAACAGCTGACAGCGACGGTACTGACGGAAAGCCTGCTGAAGCTGTACGAAGACCGTCAGCGTTATATTGACGCCATGGCGAAGAGCAGCCAGAAAAACGGCGTGGATGTGATCCTCTCGCTGATTGACGAAATCGTAAAGTAAGATCAGCGTCTGCCGCTTTTCATCTTTCTCTTTCTGACGCTGATATACCGTTCGAGATGACCCTCCCGGATCAGTTCCTCCAGCACATACTGCTCAAAAACCGGAACGGTACAGGAGTAGAACCCGAGCTTTTCATGAAATTCGGCCGCAAGATGGGGCGGAAGCACCATGTAGCCCATACGCATCGAAGGCGCGAGCGTCTTCGTAAAAGTATTGATATAAATGACACGGTCCGGTGCGAGAGCAAAGAGCGTGTCGATCTGACGGGTCGGGGAAGCAAACTCCGACCCGTAGTCGTCTTCAACGATGAGACGGTCCTCATCCTTCTTCGCCCAGGAAATATAGGCATGACGCTTGGCGGCGCTCGCCGTCACGCCGGAAGGGAAGCTGTCCCAGGGCGTAACATGAAGAACCGAGGCCGTGCAGGACTGAAGCGCCGCGGTGCGGATTCCTTCTTTTCCGAGTTCCAGCGCTTCCACTTCTGCGCCGCTCGCGCCGTAAACCGCCGGGATCCGGTCATAGCAGGGATTTTCCACCGCATAGCGCCGGTCCGTCCCGAGAAGCTGCACGATCAGGCTGTAGAGATATTCCGCGCCGGAGCCGATTACGATCTGCGAGGGCAGTACACGGATGCCGCGCGTCCGAAGGAGATACCGGGTCAGCGTCTCCCGAAGGACCTGAAGCCCGCTGTTCGGGGATTTCGAGAGAATCTGCCGCTCTTTATCGGCAAGCACCCGCCGCATGACCCTGGAGAGCACCGAAAAGGGGAAGTCCTCCGGGGCTTCCGTGATCGGTTCCGGCGGATCCGGAAAATCCGCCTCCGGCTCGGCTTTCGCATCCGTTTCCGGCGTCTCTATCCCGAAGCAGACATAGTAGCCGCTCTTCTCCCGGGATTCGATATAGCCTTCATCCACGAGAAGCCCGTAGCTGTGCTCCACCGTAATCACGCTGATATTCAGTTCTTCCGCCATCACCCGCTTGGAAGGAAGCTTCATCCCTGCCGGAAGTTCGCCGGTGACAATGCCCTGCTTCAGCTCGTGATACAGCTGCAGGTACAGGCTTTCTCCCCTTTCGGGGTCAATGCTGTACTTCAATGCTGTCTCCCCCTCGTCTTTTTACTCTTCGTCGTCCAGAAGCCGCAGGCCTGCCGTATCCGATACGGGCAGCGAGAACACCACCGCTTTTGCCTCGGTATCCGGTCCCGCGTTCTTCATGATGGCGGACATGATATCGTTCCGTCCGGCCGTCTTCGTGACAATAAAGATCATTTCCTTTTCGGACGCCAGCGAAATGCCGAGGAAGCGCTCCGCCTGCTCCGTCCCGGTGCCCTGCGCGTGGATAATCGTTCCGCCGGCGGCCCCTTTCGCGCGGGCCGCGTCCATGACGGTTTCGCTGTAGCCCTGGTTGCAGATCACAAGAAGCAGCTCTCTTGCGGTTTCCTTCATCGTACTTTCCTCTCCCTTTTCAAATTGCTGTCCGGCCATCAGGAACCGAAGCTCCCGCGGACCGCCCGCTGCCGAAAGCGGAATGATAAAGCTGATCCCCACGCCGGGGACATCGATCTGAAGCTTCCGCTGAAAATCCTTTTTCACAGCGCTCCAGGTCTCACTCGACACGGTCGAAAACAGGACCGCTTTTTCAGAGTCCCGGAGTCCGAGGTAGCTTAAAGCGCCGGGCGGCGCCGTTCCCCTTCCGAGAGAGATGCAGCTGACAAGAAGACTGCGCTCCCGGAAGATTTCCATGGCTTCCGGAAGACGGTTCCTGTCCAGAATACAGACCATTAAACTGATTGAACTCACTTTTTATCCCACCTTCTTTTACAGCTCGATAATGGCGTCGTCCGCATAGCCCGACAGCGAATCCGTATACGCTTCCTGATGAACGCTCCGGCTTCCGCGGAAACGGTAGTACAGGCCGAGTCCCTGGATGGCGATAAGCGGCGTCATCGCCACCATGGCCACCACGCCGAAAGCGTCCGTCACCACATTTCCGCCAAGCGCCTGACAGGCGCCCATCGCGAAGGGAAGCAGGAAGGAGGCCGTCATCGGACCCGAGGCCACGCCTCCGGAGTCAAAGGCGATCGCGGTGAAAATGCGCGGCGTAAGAAGCGACATCAGAAGCGAAATCGCGTAGCCGGGAACCACAAACCAGAGGATGGAAATTCCCGTCAGCACGCGGATCATCGCGATCCCGACCGATACCGCCACGGACAGACACAGCGTCCGCTGCAGAAGCTTTCCCTTCACCGCGCCGTTTGTCAGCTCCTCGACCTGACGCATGAGCACGTAAATCGCCGGCTCCGCCTTTACGATGAAAAAGCCGATCAGCATACCGATCGGTACGATCATCCACGGAACCGGAAGGGCTGCGAGACGCATCCCGAGGAAGGTTCCGGTCGGCAGGAAGCCCACATGCACACCGGTCATGAAGAGCACGAGCCCCGCATACGTATACAGAAGGCCGGAGCCGATCCGAAGAAGCGTCCGCCTTGAAAGGCGCAGACTCACCAGCTGGAAGACGCCGAAGATCAGGATGATCGGAAGCATCGACAGGGCAATTTCCTTCAGATAGGTCGGAATCGAGACCGCGAAAAGCATCCCGAGCTCCTGTGAGTGCTCCACGTCCGGGAGCCAGGTTTCGGAAGGAAGCGCACTGTCCGGCCGGTAGACAATGCTCAGGATCAGGACCGCGAGAATCGGTCCCACAGAGGAGAGCGCCACAAGTCCGAAGCTGTCGTCCGCCGCCTTATTGTCCGAACGGATGGCGGAAACGCCGACGCCGAGCGCCATGATAAAGGGGACGGTCATCGGACCCGTCGTCACGCCGCCGGAATCAAAGGCGACGGTCAGGAAGTCCTTCGGCGAAAAGATCAGAAGGCCGAAAACCACCGCATAGGAAATCATCAGCATCAGCCGGAGCGGGATACCTAAAAGCATCCGTAAGAAGCCGAGCAGCAGGAACAGTCCGACGCCGGCCGCCACGGAAAAAATCAGCACCCGGTTCGGAATCGCCGCCACCTGGCCCGCAAGAACCGTAAGATCCGGCTCCGCAATGGTAATGATAAAGCCGAGTACAAAGCCGAGCAGCAGGATCAGCCACAGCTTTTTACTGGCCGTCAGTTTGGACCCCAGCCGCTGCCCCATCGTCTCCATCGAAAGCTCCGCCCCGAGGGAGAAGAGCATCATCCCGGCGATCAGCATCAGACCGCCGAGAAGGAAGGAGAGCAGGATTCCGGACGGAATCGGGAGTATACAAAGAGACAGCGCAAGAACGATCCCCATAATCGGGAGGACCGCCTGCACTGCCTCTTTCCATTTTTTCGACATCATTCCCTGTGTTTTCATGATCCCCGAACGGATCCTGTTTCGGATCCTTACCAGATAAACAGTTCGTCTCCGGTCAGTTTCATGACGGCTTCAATGTAGTAATAATCCGCGTAGACAAACCAAAGGTTGTGATCCTCCGCATGATACTGTGCCGAACAGTGGCTTAAGATTCCATCCCGCGCTTCGTCGTAATCTGCCCGCTTTTCATCGAGCGCCGAGAGGATCTGAAGTGCCGCATCCATATATTTCCTGCCGTCCGCGGTGCTTTCCGCGTCTTCGCGGCAGATTTTTCCGAGCTCAATGAGACCGCAGGCCGCAATCGCCGCCGCTGTCGAATCTTCAAAGTCCACATTCTCCGGCTGATCGAAGTCCACCGGAATCAGTCCGCTTTCCGGAATTTTCGATACAAAGTAGTCGGCAACCTTCTTCGCGGTTTCAAGATAGCGCGCCTCCTTCGTATGCAGATAGGAGAGCGTAAATCCGTAGAGCGCCCAGCCCTGGCCGCGCGTCCAGGCCGATCCCTCCTTGTAGCCCTGACCGCCAAGCGCCTGAAGAAGCTCGCCGTTTTCCGGGTCAAAGCACAGAATATGATTGGAGGAGCCGTCCTGCCGGATAAAATTCTTCATCGCCATGTCCGCGTGCTTCATCGCGACGGCCTTATAGCGAGGGTCCTTCTGCACTTCCGATGCCCAGTACAGGAGAGGAAGATTCATCATGCAGTCGATGATCGCCCAGCCTGCCCGGTTCACGCCGTTTTCATCATTCCATGCGCGGATAAAGCTGCCGTTCAGATTGAAACGTCCCGCCAGATTGTCCGCGGCGATGGTCCCGCGGTTGTAGCTTTCGGGATTCCCCGTGAGGCGCCAGTTTGCAACGGCTGTCGGAAGCCAGCGGAAGCCGCTGTCATGATCCATGCAGCGCGCATTATGAAGCGCGGCATCCATCTTCTTTTCCAGCTCTTCGGCGGCCGTTTTGAAACAGTCCTCTTTCGTCAGATGGTACATCTGCCAGAGAATTCCTCCCCAGAACCCGTTGGTCCACCATCCGATCCGTTCGCCGGAAAGGTCTTCATAGACCCCGTTGATGGCCAGATACGGTACCGTATGCGGATTCCTTCTGACCGTGGCCAATTCCTTTTTTTTGATTTTTTCAAGCACTTCTTCTGCCCGGAATTCCATCAGTTCCTCCCTCTTTTCTCTTCGGAATTCAATCCTTCAGAAGCTCATAGACTTCCCGCAGTGCTTCCTGCCCCGGATCCGTCGGATTCCACCCGGCGATCACCGGCCCGCCCTGAAAGCGCGGAATCACATGGATGTGCAGATGATGAACCGTCTGTCCGGCGGCCTCTCCGTTGTTCTGCACGATGTTGAAGCCGTCCGCATGGAGGCGTTCCTTCTGCCGGGCGCCGATGACGGCTGCGGTCTTCATCAGTTTCCCGAGCACTTCCGCGCTCAAGCCGTCGGTTACATCTTCATAATGCCGCTTCGGAATGATCAGCGTATGGCCCTTTTCGGCCGGACCGATATCCAGTACAGCAATACAGTCTTCATCTTCATGAATCCGAAGAGACGGAATCTCTCCTGCAATCATTCTGCAAAAAATACAATCACTCATTTGACTGCTCCATTTCCGGTTATTCGCGGTTCCTCCCGCCTGTTGATCCTATTATAACTGAATCCGGCAGCAAATAGCAAGGGATTTTGCGTCTTTTTCAGATGAAGATGAAGAGAAGGATTCCGGCAATGACAATTCCGGCGATCAGCATCTCATATCGGTACTTCCGGAAAAAATCTTTTGCGTGCGCGAACAGCTTTTCTTGCCGCGCGCCGTATACGAAGGCATCGGGCACCGGGCCGTCGTCATCATCGCCTTCCGGGGGATATTCCCGGGGAGCTGTCGATAAAAGCACTGTACGGTCATCAGGTTCTTTCGCTTCCGGAAAACCATCCCGGGGCGAAGAAACATTTTCCGAAAAAACACCTCGGTTCAAAGAAACATCTTCCGGAAAATCACCTCGGGAAGACGAGACGCCCGGCTCTCCCGGAAAAGGAAGGGACGGCGCGCAGGAGCGGAAGGACTCCCAGTAACGAAACAGCGTTTCCGGCTGAGCCGTGCTTTCCCTGCTTTTCTGATACAGCCCGTAAAGAAGCAGCACCTTCTCTTCTTCCTGCGGATTCATGTACTTCAGGAAAAACTCCATCAGCCGCTGCAGCGACTCCTGAAAATTCGCCTTGCTCGCCGGAAGATAAAGAAAGCGCATGTTTCCGGAGCCGGAATCATAGAAAATCTCCTCCGGTGCGAGCGAAAGCTTTTCCGCCGAAAGAAAGTAGGGCGGAAGTCTCTCGGAAAGCTGGAAAAGGCCCCGGATCACCGCGTAAAGGACCGCCTCCTGATTCCGCTCCGTCAGAACCTCCGGCATCGGCGCAAGACCCTCTGCGATATACTGAATGGAAATCTGCTCCGCCTCCTCCCGGATCCGCATCGGTACGAGCCCTTCTATCCTGCTGTATCGGAGCATTCCAAGCTCCGCCCGGTCGGTGTCCTCTGCCCGGAGCCTGCGGCATAATCCCTGCCCCGCGCTCTCCGCTCTGAAGTCTTCTTTCACTCTCTTCCTCCTGTCTTCTGAAACTGCTTCAGCAGCGCTTCCGCCACTCCCGTGTCTTCCTCCTTCAGAACCGTACAGCGGATCAGGCCCTCCTCACCTACGCCGAAAAATCCGGCGCCGGGAATTCGAAGCGCGGCCAGTAATTCCACGCGGATCTGTCCGTTTTCTCGGCTGATTGAGAGGCTCCGGCACTCCGCGACCAAAAGCTTCCGTGCGGCGTCCTCCAGGCTTTTCCTTCGGATCTCCGAAAAATCCGCCGCATCGGACTCCGGGCCTTTCGTATATTTCAGTCTCCGGCAGCTTTCCAGCGCGGCGGTTTCCGTCAGACCGAACAGCACAATCCGATCATGCAGATAGAAGGACCAGCCGAGAAGAAACAGGACCAGCATCAGCGTGATTCCCATGACGAACGCGGCTTCCACGCTCATGCTTCCGCGTTCATTCGTGAGACGCGCCTTCCATCTCCCGGCATCGGCTGCACATCGGAAGTCCCCCGGCTTCCGATAAGGAAACGCGCAGGATGCCCCGCCGAAGGCCCGCACAGCTCCTGTCGCTGTGCCAGCGGGTTCCGTATGTTGTGACAAGAACCCTGTCGCGCGGACTTCCCGACGCGCAGCTTTCACAGGGGTAATAGATTTTGCCGTCCCGGTTTCGCAGGGTACTGATTTCACTGAAGCTCACCTCCTGAACGCTGATCCTGAGATAAGAGCAGGACAGCGATGTGTGGTATACCGATCCGTAGACCGTCAGATAGACCGGGCGCTCGCCTCCCGCGTTTTCCCAGAATTTCCCGGACAGGCTGCGGCGCGACAGTGTCTTTTTCAGCGAAAGATTCCTGATAAAACGCCGGAAAAACGGTACCTCGGCACGAAATCCGGCGGTGATCCGGTACTCTGTTCCTCCTGTTCCGAAGGCGCCGGTCCCGTCCGCCTGAACCGTCATATCGCCTGCCGGGAGCGCTGTACTGCCCGCAAGCTCCGACTGTAAAAAACGATCCGCCGCTTCGGCGGAAATGCCGGAATTATCCTCCGCCAGGGACCGGAGCGCTTCTGACATCGCTCCGGTCAGACGGATTTCCGAAAGCACCGCCGTAAAGAGGGAAAACACCGCAGCGAAAATCATCACGAACAGCGGCAGTACAAAAGCGGCTTCTGCGCTCAGACTCCCCTCAGATGATCTTTTTCGTTTGTTTTCCTTCCGTGCTCCGATCCGAGAATCCGTCAAAAAAGCACTTTCCGGGAAGAATCCTGCGGTTTTCGGAGCCCGCACGAGACGGTCTTTTCGGGCTTCTGCCGGGCGGTTCTGGTACTCTTTGAAAAGACATTTCTGTTTTTCGGTGCTCATCGACAGCTCCCCCTTTCCAAGACCTCCGGAAAATGCTCTTTTCACGGACTTTCAGTTTATTAGCGCTCACGAAAAGGCTTTTCTTTTCACTCCGGCCGCTGCCGGTATCCCGCGGTAAAGCTTTCCCGCATTTTCGGAAACAAAAGCGTCCGGTCCGTCATCCGGATCATGAGCGGCTGCCGGGTAAACAGGGCCGTCTGCGTCGCCGTCACCTCCGCTTCGATCTCAAAAACCTGACTGCTCATCAGAAATCCGCTGCAGACTGTGTTCATATTTTCCTGAATCATGTCCATGGCGCGGTAGGAAAGCGTCTCGCTGTCCATGTCCAGGTACAGCGCCTGAAGGGCTTCTTTGTAAGAAAAGGTTTCCCTGCCGTCATCCACTTTCGAAAAAGCCGGAAAGCTTCCCAAAAGAAGCCCCTCGACTTCCGCTGCCCCCATCCGCCAGTCCGCTTCTGTCTTCTGCATCGGAAGCCTTCCGCCCTCGAGAAGACATTTCAGATCCTTCACGGACTCCGCATAGGCAAGAATTCCTGCAAGTTCCGCCTCAACCCCGTCAAGGCTTCCGCCCGCGTCCTGATACTCTGCGGAAAGCACCCGGATTTCCTGCATTCTCCCCGCCGAGGAAAGAAGTATCTGCCGGTTCAGGCCCTGAAGCATAGAAAACAGGAGCCACAGCGCTTTCTCCAGATTCTCTTCATCCGTTTCTCCCGAAAACAGCAGATATTCCGCCTCCAGCGACAGGCCATTCTTCCCATCCTGTTCCGTGAAGCAGGGGAAAAAGCGGTCG
The DNA here is from genome assembly GCA_946632055.1 of uncultured Lachnospiraceae bacterium. Lineage (GTDB taxonomy): Bacteria > Bacillota > Clostridia > Lachnospirales > Lachnospiraceae > UBA1267. Next base: position 25,796 of record CAMPAR010000012.1, on the reverse strand, counting down.
AGATAGCAAAGAAACAGCTCTCTTTTTTCCTCTTCTCCAAGCGCCTCCGTCGTATATTCCAGAGAGAAATCTCCGGCAGGCCGCCCGTCTCTTGAAGTCCGGGACGGAAAGCAGGACATGTCCGCAGGCGTTCCGGATAAAACCGCCGACGCCGGTTTTACCAGCGTAAGAAGCGGTATTTCACGGAGCTTTGCGCCAGCCGCAAGAAGTCTTCCGGCTGTCGTTTTTGCCGCTTCTTCTTCCTCCTCCGCATAAGGCGTGATATCGCGATACGCGGCCGCCCCTTCCTTTAAAAGGCGGTACAGCCTCTTTCGGCGCTCCGCACTCTCTTCCAACCGAAGGCGCCGGTCCTCTCCCTCCATCTGGAGCCAGACGAGGCGCTCGGCGCTCCTCTGAAAGACGGCGCCGCTGTAATCGCAGGCCGACAGAAGCCGTTTCACCCGCACCTCTTCCGCCTGTACGGAGAAGAACGGTCCGCTGGCGTTTTTCCCAAACCACAGCGCAAATTCCTCCTCCATGCGCGTACTGTCCGGCGTTCCTCCGCCGAAACTCGCGTCATAAAACAGCAGTCCGTAGGCTTCATAGGTTTCCCGCTGATATCCGGCTGTCAGGCTCTCGGCGGCGGCTTCTCCCGCTTCCAGCAGACTCCACCTCCCCACGCTCAGCCTTGCGCTCTCGAGAAGCGCCAGAACCAGCACGAGAAGCAGGCACACGAGAAGCGCGAGAAACACCGTCATACTGCCGCGCTTATTTTTAATAAACTTCTTCAATGGAACTGTTGATATGTCCGAAAATCGTGTCTACAAGTCCCATAATCTGGCTCTTGAAGACCAGGACCAGCGCAATCAGGACCACGAGGATCAGAATCACCTCGATGGTTCCGATTCCGGGATTTCCCTTCAGTTTCAATTCCAGTTTCTGCCAAAAGTTCTTTGCCATGTTTTCTCCTTTCTTCCTGTCTTATGTCAGCATCATGAAGGCCGGAACCGCGAGCAGTATCAGCACCACGCCCAAAAGCATCACCATCGGAAAGAGGAGCCGGGTCCCGGCTTCCTCGCCGCGCTTCAGCAGGCGGTTTTTCTGTTCCTCCAGCGCCTTCTCCATTTCAAGTCCCAGCAGGTTTTCCGCCCCCGAGATGCCCTGCCTTAAATTCCTTGCAAGGAAGCCTCCCAGCCTGAGATAACAGGAGAGGCCGCACCGCTGTCCGAATCTCAGATAGGCTTCTTCCTCGGGAACGCCCTGCTCCATGCTCCGAAGCGCAATGCGCATCTCCGTATACAGGGGATGCAGCTCTTCCTTTTTCCGAAACAGCCTTCCCTGCGGTTTTTCCGCCAGCCTCTCCTGTCGTTCCTCGCCTTCTCCGAGAATCCGCTCCCAGGCGGAGTGAATGCTGAGTCCCGCGCCGAAAAACATCGAAAGCTTCAGCAGGAAACCCGGGTAGGCTTCTTCGAGAAGCGCTTTCCTCTTTTTCAGCTTTTCCTTCCGCCGCTGCCCCGGCGAGATCAAAAGAAATGCCGCCGCGAGCAGTCCGAATACAAAGAATATTCCTGCCGGGGCCGTTTTTACCGCGTAGTGTACCCGTCTTCCTTCCGCTTCTTCCGGGAGACGCAGCGTCTCCTCGCTCCGGTCGCTTTCCGCTTCCCGGATCCGGTTCTCAAGAAGGGTCTTAAAATCTCCCTCCTCCGCCGGACGGTAGATCAGCTCTTCCGCCGCAAACCGGCTGCTTTCCCCGGAAAAAATCCGCACCGTGAGTGTCAGCGGCACCGCTTCCTCCGTCATAATTCCGGAAGCGATCAGGCCCCGGTCCGTCAGAATATCCGGCCGGCTGCTCTCATACCGCAGGCGAAATCCGCCGGGACTTTTCTCCGGAAGCTCGAGATCCGTACTAAAGCCGGGATACTCCGGAAGCGACTCCCGAAGCGCCTGCAGCACTCCTTTAAGCTCCGCGTCCAGCAGGCTTTTAGTTTCTTCCGCATCCGGCGTCTTCGGGTGGACGGTCACGGTCAGCGTAACTTCCTGCTCCCCGTCTCCCGCCACGAGCTCCACCGTTCTTGTTTCCCCGAAATCGGGACGCCCAAGCACCCGGATCTCCGGCCGTTTTTCCTGAACGAGAAGCGTCATAAAAGAGAGAAGGCACGAAAGGAACAGGATAACGAGAATTTTCCCGAGTACCAAAGCTTCGCGGATATCCTGCCGGGCCTGCGGCACGAGAAAGGCCTCCGCTTCTTCCGTTTCCTCCGCCGTCCGCGTCCGGTGCCGCCGGATCTCCTCCGAAAGGAACAGCGCACTGCAGAAAAGCGCGCGGGGAAGGCGGATCTCCCGTCGATGCTCCTCATAGAACTCTTTCCGATAGCTCCTCCGGAAGAAGACAAACAGTATTTCCGCCGCCGGAATCAACAGGAAAATGATCATAATACACCTGCTCCCTGCATCTTTAAAATCCGTTCCGAAAGCCACACCGCCGCAAAATACAGTATCAGGCAGACGCTCATTACCGCACGCCCCGCGGGACTCGTGTACATCGGAATGAGAAGCTCCGGAGAAGTTACCCGGACATACAAGAGAATCGCGGCCGGCATCAGATCCATGATCCGCTGCTCGAAAATCCGGCCGGAGAGCCGGGCCCGGATTTCCCTGAAGACCGTTTCCTGCTCGCTCATCCGGTTCACCGCGGTCTGCACGGCGAGATGCACCGCACCTCCTGAACGCAGGCTGATGGCCAGCATTTCCGAAAAGTCCCGGATTTCGCCGATTCCTGACCGCTCCGAGAAGTCCCGGAACACCTCCTCCACCGTCTGTCCGTTCCCGACAAGGCGTCCCATCCGACGCCACTCTGTGAGCACCTCGCTCTTCCCCGGAAGAATCCGGCCAAGACTATCTGCGGACTCCCTGACGGCGTTCGCCGCGGAGTATCCGGTCAGAAGACTGTCGCCGAAGACCCGGACGGCCTGCAGAAAATCCCGGCGGAGGCGCTCCGTGCGTTTCCTCTCCTCTCTCTTTTTCATCAGATAAAACACGGCCGCCGCTGTCGGCAGGAAGGCTGCCGCCGCGGGAATCCAGGCGTTGTAAAAAAGCACCGAAATACCCGCGTCAAGGATCAACGCTATGAGAAGACTCTTCGCTCCGTCCGCCGCCGTCATCCGGTATACCCGGTAGTCTTCCGCCGTATTTCCGGAGCTTTTCTGTTTTCTGAAGCCGAGCAGGCGTCCTGACAAGTCCATCTTTTGTCGCATCACTACGGTCTCCTTCCCGATCATATCGAAAAAGCGGCGACAGCTGCACCACGCCTTTCCGGACGCCGAGGACTTCATAAATTCCGGTCACTTTCCGGCTTCCGTCCCGGAAGCGGTCGAGATGCACCAGGATATCCAGCGCCGTCGCGATCTGGGACCGCACGGCGGAAAGGGGAAGCTTTTCCGCCCCCATCAGCACCATGGTCTCCATCCGAAGCAGCATATCCTCCGTAGAATTTGCGTGACCGCTCGACAGGCTGCCGTCATGGCCGGTATTCATCGCCTGGAGCATATCGAGCGCTTCCCCGCCGCGGATTTCGCCCACGATAATCCGGTCCGGGCGCATCCGGAGCGCGTTCCGGATCAGCTGCCAGATCGTAATCTCATACTGCCCCTCCAGGTTCGGCGGACGGGTCTCCAGACGCACGAGATTCGGCAGCGCAGGCAGGCGCAGCTCCAGGGTGTCCTCGATCGTAATCACGCGCTCTTCCTTCGGAATCAGCGCCGCAAGCGCGCCGAGAAAAGTCGTCTTTCCCGCCCCGGTTCCGCCTGAAATAAAGAGATTGTAACGGCATTCCACCAGTACCTTCAGGAAATCCGCCGCTTCCTCCGTCAGCGTCTGAAAGCGAATCAGGTCCTCCATCGAAATCGGCCGATTCGGAAACCGGCGAACGGTGATGACGGGACCGTCCGGCGAGGCGGGCGGCAGCACGAGGTTGACCCGGGATCCGTCCGGCAGGGAAGCGTCCGCCATCGGCGTCGCCTCATTGACTCTCCGATTGACGCCGGACGCAATCCGCTGTACGACGTCCTCCAGCTTCTCTCTCGATAGAAAATGCTCCGGATATTCCTGAATCCGGCCGTTTTTCTCAATGAAAATCCGGTCCGGACCGTTGACCATCACTTCCGTCACCTCCGGATCCCGCAGCGCCAAAGAGAGGACGTCATAGCCTCGAAGGGAAGAAAACAGAAGCGCCCTCTGGTTTTCCCGCTCCTCCGCAGAAATCGGCCTCGCAGCGTTTTCTTCTTCTATCACGCCGTCGATCCGCTCATACAGCTCCGCGTCCGACAGCTCTTCCGACGGACTCATCGCGCCGACGAGCCGCCGGTACAGGCGGCGTCGGAGCGATTCATCTTCCGGCTCTTTTTCCTCCCCGGAAAGACTTCCGGAAAGCAGGCCGGTCGCCTTCTCTTTTTCATCCGGAAGCTCTCTCTTTTTCAGAAGTTTTGCCGATTTCTGCCGGATTTCCTCCTTTAAAAGGCTCAGCGGCTGATACCGGAAGACGCGGGTTTCGTCCGCCTCCTCCGGCGTCTCAGAAAAGCCAAGAAGAACCGGCATTCCGGAAGCAGGGTACTCCGGCACTTCCGAACTGAGCAGCAGGCGCGCAGTCTTTCCGACCCCGGAAGACATGAGCTCCGTGAAGGAAGCAAAAGTTACGGCCTGATACGGAAAGTCTTCATCCATATTCAGTCCCTCTGCCAGTTTCTTCAGATACTGGTCTTCTCTTCCGACAAGCCCGAGCACTTCCTTCACTTTACGCCCTCCGGTAATTTTTCTGATGCCAGGGAATTTCCTCTCCACGCGCACATTTTAGCATATTTGGATGATATGTCCACCGACATATTGTGGATGTTTCTGAGTAAAATCGCCGCAGCCCCTGAGAAATGTCCAAATTTTCCAGGATAAAAAATTTTTCGTTTCCGCGGTCTTTCTTATTTATAAAAGCTGTGGTATAATTTGCCGGAGAAACACCGGATGATTCCTTCGTGATTTCTCTATCCTTATCAAAAGGAGACGCTCTTGAAAAAAGTAATTCTTATGGAAGCGCTGGCCGTGCTGGTTCTCGCCGGTATCATGGTGCTTCTTCTCTATCGAAAAACTCCGGCTGACGTCCCGCTTCAGGACGTCAATCTTGCGTTAACGGAAAACTATGCGCTTACGGGCATGGAGCCGGCCGGCGACATGCGCATGAAGCGTGCCTTTTCGCTGAATGCCTCCGACTTTACGGAATATCTGTATTATGCGCCGGACAACACGATGTCCGTCAATGAAATCCTGATCATAAAATGTCCGGATGAGAGTCAGGCGTCGAATATCCGCAGCGCCTTCGAAAGCCGCCTGCAGGTCCAGAAAAAGAACTTTGACGGTTACGGAACCGATCAGACGGCGCTTCTTGAGCACGCGCGATACGGTTCGGACGGGCTCTATTCCTGGTTTATGGTCGGTCCGGAAGCGGATAGCTGGCTGAAAACCGCAAAGGCCGTATGGGAGGTGCAGAAATGATCTTTTCGAGTGTAACCTTCCTGTTCCTGTTCCTGCCGATCACACTGCTTCTGTACTATCTGGTGCCGCAGAAAGCCAAAAATACCGTGCTCCTTCTTGCGAGCCTCCTTTTTTACGCCTGGGGCGAGCCGGTCTATGTCATCCTGATGCTTTACAGCATCCTCTTAAACTACGGCATGGGGCTCCTGATGGACCGTGTTCCGCGCGCAAAAAAAGAAATCCTCGCATTTACGGTCATCATCAACCTGCTGATGCTCGGATTCTTCAAATACTATGGTTTTCTTGTGGAGAATATCAACGCGCTCTTCCGGCTGAATCTTCCGGTCCGGACGCTTGCGCTCCCCATCGGAATCAGTTTTTACACCTTTCAGGCGCTTTCCTACGACATTGACCTGTACCGCGGAAAATTCCCGGTCCAGAAGAACCTGATCAAATTCGCGACCTATATCACGATGTTCCCGCAGCTGATCGCGGGTCCGATCGTCCGCTATGAGGATGTGGAAGCGCAGATGGGCCCCCGGAAACTCTCGCTTGCGCGTTTCGGTAAAGGCGCGGTCCGTTTTATCATCGGACTTGCGAAGAAGGTGCTTCTTGCCAATCTGACCGGCGCGGTGTTTGATTCCGTCCATGCTTCCGGCGCAGCCGTTTCCACCCTGTCCGCCTGGATCGGCGCGGTTTCCTACACCTTCCAGATTTATTTTGACTTCTCCGGCTATTCGGATATGGCCATCGGGCTCGGACAGATGCTCGGCTTCAATTTTGTGGAAAACTTCAACTATCCCTACGCCGCGGAAAGCGTCACGGATTTCTGGCGCAGATGGCACATTTCCCTCAGCACCTGGTTCCGCGAATATGTATACATTCCGCTTGGCGGAAACCGCGTGAAGGTATGGAAGCACATCCGGAATATCCTGGTTGTGTGGATGCTCACCGGACTCTGGCACGGCGCCAGCTGGAATTTCGTCCTCTGGGGTCTGTATTACGGAATCCTGCTGCTTCTCGAGAAATATGTTTTCCTGAAATGGAAGCTGCCTTCCGCCGTCCGATATGTATTTACGATGATCTTCGTCATTATCGGCTGGGTGATTTTCTCCGCGGATTCCGTTCCGCAGATTCTGACAGCCCTTTCGTCCATGTTCGGCTTTGCCGAGAACGGATTTGTCGACGGCACGGCGCTGTATCTCCTGAAATCGAATGCCTTCCTGCTTCTTGCCGCTGCCTTCTTCTCCCTTCCGCTCCTGAAGAAGCCGCTGAAGCGCCTGAAAGAGAGCAGCGCCGCCGCTATATACTACCTGTTCGGATTTATTTTCCTGCTTGCGATTCTCTCGTGCTCCATTGCCTTCCTCGTAACGGAAAACTATAACCCCTTCCTGTACTTCCGCTTCTGATTTCCTGTTTTCATAAAGGAAACGCGAAAAGCCGCTGTCGTACCGGATTCTAACAACTGTCCAAAGAGGATTCTAATTTATGAAATGGTATCACCGCTATGTCGGTTTCGCTTTTATCCTGATCATTCTGTCCCTCACCGTGATCCTGCTGGTCCGCCCGGACCGGGCTTACTCCGCACAGGAAAAAAGGAATCTCGCAGGGAAGCCTTCCCTCACAATAGATTCGCTGACGGACGGCTCGTTTATGGACGGAATTGAAGACTACGCCGCGGACCAGTTTCCGGGAAGAAACGCCATGATGACCGTGAAAACCTCCCTTCTTTCCCTGATCGGAAAGCGCGAATCCCAGGGCGTATATCTTTGCGGAAACGACTCCTTAATGGAGCGCTTCGATGCGCCGGACCCGGAGAACAAGGAGGAGACCATCGAAGAAATGGCGGCCTTTGCAGACCGCCATCCGGATTCCGATTTTTATTTTCTCCTGGCGCCAAACGCGATCGCCGTCTATCCGGAACTTCTTCCGAAGAATGCGCCGACCGCGAGTGAGGACGCCTACATCGACGGATTCTACAGCCGCCTCGGGACTTCCTACCACTGCATCGACGTCCGGGACAGCTTCCGCGTTCACAAGGACGACACCCGGCTCTACTACCATACAGACCACCACTGGACAACGGAGGGCGCGCATCTTGCCTATGAGGTTCTGAGAGAAGGCATGAACATTGAGAACCGGATTTCCTTCACCTCCGGCGTGGTCTGCAACGACTTTTTCGGATCGCTTTCGGCAAAATCCGGTTTCCAGACCAAAACGGCCGACGCCATCACTGTCTTCCTTCCGAATTACCCGGCCGATCAGCAGGATGAGTCCTATTACACCGTAAGCTATGCCGATACGCTCACCCGGACTTCCTCCTGCTACGAGCCTAAGGCGCTTCTCGGCGACGACCCCTATCAGGTCTTTTTCGGCAGCAACCATCCTCTTTTCACGATCGATACCAGTGCTGAAACCGACCGGAAGCTGCTCATCATCAAGGACTCCTACGCCAACTGCCTGATCCCCTTCCTGATTCCGGAATACAGCCGGATCACCGTCGTCGACCCGCGCTACTATTATGACGACATCGATGCCCTGATGGTATCGGAGGGCTTCGACGAGGTCCTCTTCCTTTACAATGTCAACACGCTTTCACAGGATACCAGCCTGAAGACGGTTCTTAAAAACCAGCAGTAAACAGGCAGAAAAAAGGCTCCCTCAGGAGCCTTTTTTATTACTTGAATTCCACGCCATCATACTCGATGAGGTGCTGTGTGCGGTTGTCAATATCCGTGCCGTTTCCTTCAAAACTGCCTCCGTAGAACCAGAGATCATCATCGCCCGGCACATTCTGGAAGAGGACCGCCGTTTTGCAGTTCACGAATACATTTTCATCAAAATACGGCCGCTTGGAAGTCGACATGGTACTGTTGAACAGGAAACCGACCCGGCAGTCCCGGAAGGTACAGGAGGTCGGCATGCCGTAACCCTGACCGCCGACATTGATGCCGATATCCAGCCCGTTAAATTCGCAGTTCGTCGTAAATACGCCGACATTATCCTGAATTCCGATCCCGCTGCCCCGGAATACAATATCCGTCAGTTCACATGCCAGAGGCGCAATTGAATTCACCGTCAGCGTTCCCTCAATGACCGTCTTCTCCTCTCCGTCCACACATCCCTTCAGATTCACCGCGTGATTTTCGATATTCAGATTGCCCTTATAGGTATAGGGTCCGAGATTCACATTCACGAGCGTATCCGGATCCTCGTTCTTCCCGATCTCATCAATCAGGCGCTGCAGCTCCTCCGCGGTTGTAAGCGAAATCTCCCGGTAGTCGTAGTTTTTCACAGGGATAACCGAAATCTTTAAAAGCTGTGCGAGCTCGACCTTCTTTCCGTTCTTCATCGTCAGCGTCCAGACAATGCGGTTTTCCCGGACGGTTCCGCCGAAGAAAATATCGGTTTCATATACCGCTTCGGGGAATCCGGGACTGTACTCCGTGACACCGACCTCCGAAAGTTCACCGCTTCCGATCAGCACGGCCTTTACGGATACATCCTGAATCAGTTCCGTAAATTCCTCTCTGGCGTTCTTCCCTGTTTCCGCGTCAAATACATAGAGCTGGGAGGGAACTGCGCCGAAGCGGTCCGCAACCACCTTCTTTTCGATCAGCGGCTGAGGCTCCTTCACCTCCAGATAGTTCACGGACTGCCGAAGGAGAAGATGGTATTCTTTCCCCTCATAGCGGAATGTCGCTTCCGCGTCGACTCTTTTCAGTACGATCCGGAGTATGATAAACAGCGCAGCCGCCAGCAGAACAACCGCCGCTGCCGTGATGAAAAGCGCTTTTTTCTTCCGAAGCGGCATTTTCTTCAGCTCCTCCGGCGTCTCACGCTCCACAAGCGAAGTCTCACAATACGGACAGAAATTCGCGTTCTCAGGAATCATTTTTCCGCACTTCGGACACATTTTCTCGTTCATAAAAGAGCCTCCAGTAATTTTCCGATTGTTTTGTAGCGTTTTTCCGGCGCGATCATCGTGCACTTCATCACAATGCGCCTTAAGGGTCCCCGGGCCAGCTGATTCGCCGGATGATCGCCTGTGAGCATGGTGTTAATTAAAATACCCATGGAATAGATATCGGAACGGAAATCGGTCTGGGAAATGGAAAACTGCTCCGGCGCGGCAAAACCGACCGTCCCCATCGCCACCGTGTCACGATTCTGATTCTCCTTCGAGATCCGCGATACGTCAAAGTCCGTCAGCACCGCATGGCTTCCCCGGATCAGTACATTCTCCGGTTTAATATCCCGGTGCACGATCCCGAGCCCGTGCAGAATATGGAGCGCCTGACACAGGTCGACCGCCAGCATCCGCGTCTCCTTTTCGGAGAAGAGGCAGCCCTCCAGCATGTCCGCCATCAGGTCCCCATGAACGTACTCCTCGAGGACAAGAACCCTGTTTTCCTCCGCAGCCACTTCATAAATCTGCGGAAGGTAGGGGCTCTTTATGCCAAGAAGCCGCCTGTAAACCTCCGGATCGCCGGTAAACTTCCGGAGAAGATATTCCTTCCCGGAGTCTTTGTGGCGCAAAAGAAAAACACGGCCCTTTTCCGTCTCCCGAAGAACCCGGACCGTCTTATAGATATCTGAAAAATAACCGGAATCACTCATACTGAAAAAATCATCAACTTTATGCTCTCAGCTAATAGTCAAGCCGTAAAAAAAAAGGTATAATTATTTTGAAACCAATTATAACCGATTTCCCGACAAATCGTCAAGAACCAAAAGAAAGACGGCAATCAGAAATATGAAAAAGCCAACCGACAATCTGCAGAATGAACTCAGCTCCTCCGAGGATTTTGATCGTTTTCTGAAGGAAAACCGCGAAGAATTCTCCTATATTTCTATCTCGGAGATTTTTGACTCGCTTCTCACAAAATCCGGTCTCAGTAAATCTGAGCTTGCCCGCACTTCCGGAATGAGTGATGTTTATCTCTACCAGATTCTTTCCGGAAAACGCACTCCTTCGAGAAACCGTGTCATTACGCTCTGTATCGGTCTTTCCCAGACCCCGGAAGAAACCGAAAATATCCTGAAAGCCTGCGGCTACGCCGGTCTCTATGTCAAGAACCGCCGCGATGCCGCCATCTTCTTTGCGCTCTCAAATCACTGGACTGTGTTCGAACTGAACGAAAAACTCTTCGAGATGGGGGAAGAAACGCTGTTTTGACAAAAAAAGGTTCATGTTAATAGAATCTACCAATAAACCGGCCGCCCTTTTTCGGGGCGGCCGTTCTGTTTCTGTCCGATTTACAGTGCTTTTTTGATCGCGGCGAGGAATTCATCGTAGTCCTCGAAGGCCGGAAGCTCGGGATGAGCGGCCTTGATCGCCTCCGTGGAGCGGAAGAGGAAACCTGCCTTGCTCGCAAGGATCATGTCCAGATCGTTGAAGGAGTCTCCTGCTGCGATCGTCTCGAAACCGATCGACTGGAGCGCCTTTACGGATGTCAGCTTGGACTTTTCGACGCGCATTTTGTAGCCGGTGATCTCGCCGTTTTCGGCAACCTCGAGGGTATTGCAGAAAAGGGTCGGATAACCGAGCTTTTTGATCAGCGGCTTCGCAAACTGCTCGAAGGTATCGGAGAGAATAATGACCTGCGTCTCCTCCCGGAGCGCGTCCAGGAATTCCTTCGCGCCGGGCAGCGGGTCGATCGTCGCGATGACCTTCTGAATTTCCTTCAGCCCGAGTCCGTGCTCCTTTAAGATCTTCAGACGGAAATTCATCAGCTTTGCATAGTCCGGTTCGTCGCGGGTGGTTCTTCGAAGCTCCGGAATCCCGGTGGCTTCCGAAAAGGCAATCCAGATTTCAGGCGTTACGACGCCTTCCATGTCCAGGCATACGATATTCATATGTCAAGCTCCTTTTGATGTAATGCTAAAACCTTTTTGTCCTCTTTACAGCGTACTGATCGGAGGAACCGGGAAATGACCGTAGCCGATCGAAGACGGCGCGGGATTGTAGGCCCAGTTTGCGGCGTTGCAGAGGATCTTCTGCACTTCCGGCATGTGGTAGATCGGGAAGGTTTCGTGGCCCGGCTTGAAGTAGAAAATCCGGCCGGCGCCGCGGTGGAAGGTCAGTGCGGAACGGAATACTTCGCCGCCGGAGAACCAGCTGATCATCAGCAGTTCATCCGGATCCGGAATGTGGAACAGTTCGCCGTAGGTCTCTTCCTGCGGGATGACAACCTTGTCGCCGATTCCCTGCATGATCGGATGATCCGGACGGATATTCCACATAATTTCGGTCTCGCCCGCTTCACGCCAGCGAAGCTGTCCGGAATTCGTCCCCATCAGCTTTTTGAAAAGCTTCGATTCATGTCCGGAGTGCAGCACAATCAGGCCCATGCCGTCCTGCACCCTGTCGTAGACACGCTGCACCACTTCGTCCGAAACGTCATTGTGGCGCATATGTCCCCACCAGAAAAGCACGTCCGTCTGATCCAGCACTTCCTGCGTGAGTCCGTGCTCCGGCTCCTCCAGCGTCGCCGTCTTCACATCCGTAAAGCCGTTTTTCAGAAGAAAATCCCGGATGCAGTTATGGATGCCATTGGGGTAGATCTCACGGACTTTTTCTTCCAGTTTTTCATGTACATATTCGTTCCAGACCGTAATTCTCATGATGATATCCTTTCTGTCACATGAACCCTTTACTCGCAGATCTTCAGAAGATCCGAGAAATGCTCCATTTCATAATCCGCCAGATGGCAGTTCACGGCGTCGCCGATGGCGGCCGTCTTCATTCCGCCGCCGTTTCCGGCCCGGATCCCGGCCTCCGCGTCTTCCACGACAAGGCACTCCGCTGCGGGAGAACCGAGCATTTCCGCCGCCTTGACAAAGACCTCCGGGTCCGGTTTACTGTGTGTAATATTGTTTCCGTCCGATACCGCGTCAAAGAACCCCGAAAGGCCGAGCCGCTCCAGAATCAGCGGGGTATTTTTGGAGGAAGAACCGATGGCCAGAAGATAACCCCGGTTCCGAAGCTCGTGAAGCGTCCTGCGGACTACCTTCGAGCAGTCCGACGGCTTCATCGTATTCAGAAGCTCCCGATACAGATCATTTTTATACTCCGCCAGCTCTTCCTTCTTTTCAACGGAAAGCGGCTCGCCCTCGTAGCGTTCCAGAATGATCTCCAGAGAAGCCATCCGGCTGACGCCGCGAAGCCGGTTGTTGATCACTTCATCGAAATAGATCCCCATTTTATCCGCCATTTTTTTCCAGGCCTGATAATGGAACTGATCCGTGAAGCAGATCACGCCGTCCAGATCAAAAATAACCGATTGGATTGCCATATCATTTTCTCCTTTTTGCGGCAAAGGCATTTACTCCTCATCGCCTTCTGCAGAAGTTTCCTCTTCCTCGGAATTCTCCGATGCTTCAGCCTCGATATCTTCCGCTGAAACCACGGTAAAGCTGGAGACCTTCGCGTCGGATTCCTTGTCAATATTGATCAGCTTCACGCCGCTTGTCGATTTTCCGAGCTGGGAAATCGTGCTGACCGGCGTCCGGATAATGATGCCTTCCGTCGTGATGATCATGATTTCCTCATCATCGGATACGGATTCCGTTCCGACGATTCCGCCGGTCTTGTCCGTAACCTTATATCCGCGAGATCCCTTGCCGCCGCGTCCCTGAATATTGAATTCCTTAAAGGCCGTCCGCTTGCCCATGCCGTTCTCGGATACGAAGAGCACGTCCTTGTCCTCTTCATAAATCTCCATGGACACCACTTCATCATTGCCGGGCAGGCGCATTCCGCGCACGCCGATGGAATTTCTGCCGCAGATTCTGACGTCCTGTTCGTCGAAGAGAATGGTATTGCCGAACTTCGATACGAGCAGGATTTTCTCGTCGCCGCGGGTGTTCTTGACGCTGATGACTTCATCGCCTTCCTTCAGGTTAATCGCGAGAAGTCCCGTCTTACGCACATTGCGGTATTCGGACGCCGGCGTCTTCTTGATCGTGCCGTCGCGCGTCGCCATCAGGATATAGGACTCTTCGTCCAGGCCCTTGGCGGTAATGACCTGCTGCACCTTTTCTTCCGGCTGCAGCTGCAGAAGGTTGATGATCGGAGTACCGCGGGAGGTTCTCGCGGATTCCGGAATTTCATAGACCTTCAGCATGTACACGCGGCCCTGATTCGTAAAGAACATGATATTGTCCTTTGTCGCCGTCATCAGAAGGTCGGTAGTGTAATCCTCGTCGATGACCTGCATGCCACGGATTCCGCGTCCGCCGCGGTTCTGAGCCTTGAAATTGTCAAGAGACATCCGCTTGATGTAACCGAGCTTGGTCATTGCAACCACGGTGCTCTCATCGGCAATCAGGTCTTCGTCCACGATTTCGTCTTCATCCGGCAGAATGACGGTCATCCGGTCGTCGCCGTATTTCTCGGCAATTGCGCTGATTTCGTCACGGATGACGCCAAGCAGCAGGTTTTCATCTCCAAGAATAGCGCGAAGACGCTCGATCGTCGCCTTCAGCTGGGCATATTCCTCTTCGAGGCGGCTTCTTTCGAGTCCTGTCAGCGCACGAAGACGCATGTCCACGATGGCCTGCGCCTGCGCATCCGACAGCCCGAAGCGCTCCATCAGCTTCAGCTTCGCTTCCTGCACATTGGCCGCCGCCCGGATGATCCGGATCACTTCGTCAATATGATCCAGCGCAATCAGCAGGCCTTCGATAATGTGCGCGCGCTCCTCCGCCTTTTTCAGATCGAACTTCGTCCGGCGGGTAACGACATCCTCCTGGTGCTTCAGGTAAACCTCGAGCATCGTCTTGATGCTCATCACCTTCGGTTCGCCGTCCACGAGCGCCAGCATGATGACGCCGTAGGTATCCTCCAGCTGGGAATGCTTGTAGAGCTGGTTCAGGATCACATTCGGATTCACGTCGCGCCGAAGCTCGATGACGATGCGCGTGCCTTCCCGGCTCGTGGTCTCGTCCCGGATGGCGGTCATTCCATCTATTTTCTTTTCCTTGTGCAGATCGGCGATTTTCTCAATCAGCCGCTGCTTATTGACCAGATACGGAATTTCCGACACGATGATCATATTCTTGCCGTTGTCCATCGGCTCGATGCGGCAGACGGAACGCACCCGGAGCTTTCCGCGTCCGGTGCGGTAGGCCTGTTCAATGCCGCGGTGTCCGATGATCTGCGCGCCGGTCGGGAAATCCGGTCCCTGAATGATCTCCATGATTTCATCGACCGAGGTTTCACGGCCTTCCTGAACCCGGTTGTCGATGATTTTCACAACCGCCGCAATCGCTTCGCGTAAGTTGTGCGGCGGGATATTTGTCGCCATGCCGACGGCAATGCCCTGCGTTCCGTTCACGAGAAGATTCGGGAAACGGGAGGGAAGAATCGTCGGTTCCTTTTCGGTCTCATCGAAGTTCGGCACAAAGTCGACGGTGTCCTTGTTCAGGTCCGCCAGAAGCTCCATGCTGATTTTACTGAGTCTCGCCTCCGTATAACGCATGGCCGCAGCGCCGTCGCCGTCCACGGAACCGAAGTTTCCGTGACCGTCCACCAGAGGATAATGCGTGTTCCAGCCCTGCGCGAGATACACCAGCGCTCCGTAAATCGAGCTGTCGCCGTGCGGATGATATTTACCCATCGTATCGCCGACGATACGCGCGCATTTTCTGTGCGGCTTATCGGGCGTATTCGAGAGTTCCGCCATAGAGAACAGGACGCGCCGCTGTACGGGCTTCAGTCCGTCTCTCGCATCCGGAAGCGCCCGGTCCACGATGACCGACATGGCGTAGTCCACATAGGACTGCTCCATCGTCTCGCGGAGCTCGACTTCCTTGATTTTATCTACGATATTGGCTTCCATTATTTCTCCACTCTCACATCATATGCGTCGACTGTCGCATACTTCGCGTTCTTTTCAATAAATTCGCGCCGGGGCTCCACGTTGTCTCCCATCAGCACGTTAAAGGTTCTGTCGATCATTGCCGCCTCTTCTTCGTCGTACAGAACTTTTCTCAGAATTCTCCGCTCCGGATCCATGGTCGTCTCCCAGAGCTGGTCTTCATCCATCTCACCAAGACCTTTGTAACGCTGGATCTTATTATTCGAATCCCTGCCGACTTCCTTCAGGATCTCGGCGAGTTCCTCATCCGAGTAGGCATACCAGACCTTCCGGTTTTTCTCCAGCTTAAAAAGCGGCGGCTGTGCAAGATACACATGCCCTTCCTTGATCAGTCCCGGCATGAAGCGGTAGATAAAAGTCAGGAGCAGCGTGCTGATATGCGCGCCGTCCACGTCGGCATCGGTCATCAGGATGATTTTGTCATAACGAAGCTTGGAAATGTCGAATTCATCATGAATGCCCGTTCCGAAGGCCGTAATCATGGTCCGGATTTCTTCGTTTCCGTAAATGCGCTCGAGCCGCGCCTTTTCGACGTTCAGGATCTTGCCTCGAAGCGGCAGGATGGCCTGGGTATTCCGGTCGCGCGCGGATTTTGCCGAGCCGCCTGCGGAATCTCCCTCAACGATGAAAATTTCACACTTGGAGGGGTCCCGGTTCGAACAGTCTGCAAGCTTTCCCGGAAGAACGCCGGAATCAAAGGCGGTTTTTCTCCGTGTGAGTTCCCGCGCTTTTCTTGCGGCTTCCCTCGCGCGCTGCGCTACGACCGACTTCTCGCAGATCGTCTTCGCGACCGCGGGATTCTGCTCCAGGAAATAGGTCAGCTGTTCGGAAACCACCTGGTCCACCGCGGTTCTCGCTTCGGAGTTGCCGAGCTTCTGCTTGGTCTGTCCTTCGAACTGCGGCTCCTCGATTTTGACGGAGATGATTGCGGTCAAACCCTCGCGGATATCCTCGCCTGCAAGCTCCGGCTCGGAATCCTTGAGAAGCTTGTGATCCCGGGCATATTTATTGAAGGTCCTCGTGAGCGCGTTTCTGAAACCGGTCAGATGCATGCCGCCTTCCGGCGTATTGATGTTGTTGACGAAGCTGTAAATCGACTCGTTATACGCGTCATTATGCTGCATGGCCACTTCAACCTGAATCTGATTCCGCTCGCCGGCACAGTAAATGACCGTATCGTACAGCGCCTGCTTGCTGGAATTCAGGTGGGTGACAAATTCCCGGATACCGCCCTCATAATGATAGACGATGTCTCTCTTTTCCTCGCGTTCGTCCGTCAGCTGGATCCTGAGTCCCGCCGTCAGGAAGGCCATTTCCTGCATGCGCTCCGCAAGGGTGTCATAATCAAAGTGAGTCTCTTCGAAGATTTCATGATCCGGATGGAAGGTGACCTTCGTTCCGTGAAGCGCGGGATCGCAGTCCCCGATGACATGCAGCTTTTCCACGACGGTGCCGCGCTCATAGCGCTGCTTATGGATATGTCCGTCGATGGTGATTTCCACCTCCAGCCAGTCGGAAAGAGCGTTGACGACCGATGCGCCGACACCGTGCAGTCCGCCGGAAACCTTATATCCCCCGCCGCCGAATTTTCCGCCGGCGTGCAGAATCGTGAAAACCACCTCGACGGCCGGAATCCCGGCCTTTTCATGAATGCCGATCGGAATACCGCGCCCGTTGTCCGTTACGGTACAGGAGCCATCCGCGTTCAGCGTGACAATAATGTGGTCGCAGACGCCCGCAAGCGCTTCATCGACGGAATTGTCGACAATTTCATATACCAGATGATGCAGTCCCCGGATCGAAGTGGATCCGATATACATACCGGGCCGTCGGCGCACCGCCTCGAGTCCCTCCAGAATCTGTATCTGACTCGCATCATATTCATGTTCATTCGCCATGTTTTTGGATCCTTCCCTTTATTACATCATAAACCCTGCTTTTCTGAAAGGGGTACTCGATGAAATCCTCAAGCCCCGTGCAGGTAATAATGGTCTGAATATTCTGAATGCTTTCCAGAAGGTAGTGCTGCCTTGAAGTGTCGAGTTCCGATAAGACATCGTCAAGCAGCAGGACCGGCCGGTCGCCGGTCTTTTTTTCCACCAGCTGGATTTCCGCAAGCTTCACGGACAGCGCCACCGTCCGCTGCTGTCCCTGCGAACCGTAAACCCGCGCGTCAAGAGCGCTTTCTCCCTCGTTTTCCGTCGACAGAATAAAGCTCATGTCGTCCCGGTGCGGGCCGGTTCCCGTGGATTTCAGCTTTAAATCCCTCTCTCTTCCCTTCCGGAGATTTTCGGCAAATTCTCCGGCCTCCGTATTCTTTTCATAGCCGAGCGTCAGATGTTCTCTTCCGCCGGAAAGCTTCGAATGAATCGGGCAGGTGATATCGGAAAGATCCCGGATGAATTCTTCCCGCCGCCGGATCATCTCGCTTCCGTACCTTACCAGCGATTCGTCCCAGGAATCCAGCGTATCCATCAGGGACGGCATATAGGAAATATCCTTCAGAAGCTGGTTTCTCTGTTCCAGAACCTTCCTGTACTGGGTGCAAGCATCCAGATAGATCCTATCCAGCTGGCAGAGCTCCGTATCGATAAAGCGCCTGCGCTCCGCCGGGCCTTCCTTGACAATCTGAAGATCCTCCGGGGAAAAAAGCACACAGTTCACCAGCCCGAGATAATCTCTGGTTTTTCGAAGTGGAACGCTGTTTACCGCAATCCCGCGGTTTTTATCCTTTTTCAGGTGCAGATCGATGCGGATATCTCTGTCGTCCTTTCGGACCAGCATCTTGATGTGCGCTTCATTTTTCTGAAAACGGATCATTTCCCGGTCTTTCGCACCCCGGTGGGAACGGCTGGTCGCCGTGTAATAGACGGCTTCCAGAAGATTCGTCTTCCCCTGCGCGTTCTCTCCGTTCAGAATCGTGATTCCGTCTTCAAAATCCAGATGAAGTTCCTCGTAATTTCTGAAATCCAGAAGATCAATGGATTTGATGATCATGTCACTTCACAATTTCCACCGAGGATCCGTCGTATTCCACCACATCCCCGGCCACCAGTTTTCTTCCGCGTCGAAGCTCCTGCTCTCCATTGACAAAAACCTCGCCGTTCTGGATCACCATTTTCGCGTCGGATCCCATCTCGACCAGGTTCGCCGCCTTCAGCGCCTGGCCGAGCTTGATATAATCTCCTATCAGATGAAGTACCATGTTTAATCCTCAATAAAGTTCACAGGAAGCACGACATAGGTATAGCTTCCCGCATCATCCCGGATAATGCAGGGATAGTTGTACTTAACCATATACAGGTCGATTTCCTCCTCGTCGATGACGCGAAGCGCGTCCAGAAGAAGCTTCGGATTGAAGGCGATCTTGATATCCTTGCCGTCTTTTTCCACCGGAATGCTTTCATTCATGGAACCGATGGCGGATTTCAGGCGGAGGTTCATCTCTTCATCCGTAATATTCATGATGACCGGCTTCTTGTCGCTTTCACTCACAAGAAGCGTCGAACGGTCGAGACAGTTGAAAAGATCTCTCTTATTGATCCTCACGTGAGTTTCGTAAGCGTCCCGCAGCATGGCTTCCACCTTGAAGTAATCGCCGTCGATCACCCGGGAAACCATTCTGGTTCCTTCATATTCGAAAATGATATGATTTTTGGCAAAGGAGATCCGCATTTCGCTGTCCGCGTCTCCGGAAACGATTTTCTGAAGATCGGAAAGCGTTTTGGACGGGACGATCGCGGAAACCGGCTCCGAGAGATCCTTCAGTTCGTTCACGCGGATACTGATGCGGTGGCCGTCCAGCGTCGTCATCCGGATCTTGTCGCCCAGGACTTCCATATAAACGCCCGACATCGCCGCGTTGGCGTCCGAATCCGCGACGGAGAAAATGACCTGTCCGATCATTTCCCGGATGGTAAACTGGGAAATGATAATGCTCTCCTTAGTTTCCACCGTCGGAAGGTAGATAAAGTCATCGGTTCCCCTTCCGCTTAAATGGAAGGAGGCGTTTTCACAGCGGATGTCGATCGCGTCGCTCGGATCGCTTTCGATCACGACGGCGGAATCCGGAAGCTTCCGTACAATAGAGGAAAACAGCGCGGCGTCGATCGCGGCGGTTCCGGGCTCCTCAATCACGGCATGAATCTTTGTTTCAATGCCAAGAGAAGTATCATTGGCAGTCAGCTTCAGTTCATCGTCTTCTGCCTGAAGCAGGATACATTTCAGAATTTCCATGGTGGTGCGAACGGGAACCGCACGGGATACCGTCGCAATGGCACGCTGCAGACTGTCTTTTTCACAAACGACCTTCATGGCAAAAACTCTCCTTTTTGTAGGTATATCAGTATAATATTCCGTAGTAGTAGCAGTAGGGGCTGTGGAAAGGTGAAAAGCAGGCTTTCCTCCCGGAAAATCAAGGGAAAAACGACCTTGAAAAATCCGTGTACAGAAGAAAAACTCCTGCACAGTTTCCACAGACAGGACCCTGAAATCAGAGCATCAGCTTCTTCTTAATCACCTCGATATTTCCGGCGAGATCCGCGTCATTGTTCATTTCGTTGATGATTTTTTCATAGCCGTGGATAATTGTGGCGTGATCCCGGTTTCCGAGGATCCGTCCGACGTCCTTCAGGGAAATATCGTTCATAATCCGGATGAGATACATGGCGATCTGCCGTGGGAGCACCACTTCCTTGGTCCTTCTCTGGGACTTGATGTCTTCCGGCTTCAGTCCGTAATGATCGGCCACGACCTGGATAATGTGTTCCGGCGTGATTTTTTCCTGACTGTCCGGACTGATGATGTCCTTCAGGTTTTCGCGCGCCACCTCCAGCGTCAGCGTGGACTGCGGATGCAGCTTGGTATACGCGACCATCTTGGTCAGAGCGCCTTCAAGCTCCCGGATATTGGTCTTGATATTCGTGGCAATGTATTTGATGATTTCATTATCGATCGTGTAGCCTTCAAGCTCCTCTTTTTTCCGGAGAATCGCCATGCGGGTTTCATAATCCGGCGCGGAAATATCCACGGAAAGGCCCATTTCAAAGCGGGAGCGCAGGCGCTCGTCGAGAGTCGTGAAATTCTTCGGCGGCTGATCGGAGCTTAAAATGATCTGCTTGCCGTTCTCATACAGATAATTGAAGGTATGGAAGAATTCCTCCTGCGTCGCGTCCTTGCCGATAATGAACTGGATATCGTCAATCAGGATCACGTCGATATTGCGGTATTTATTGCGGAATTCGGCGTTGTTTTTATTGCGGATCGAATCAATGACTTCATTCGTGAAGACCTCGGAGGTCGCGTAAATGATGCGGGTGGAGGGCTTGTTCTGCAGAATGAAATGCGCGATCGCCTGCATCAAGTGCGTTTTCCCGAGTCCCGGACCGCCGTAAATAAAGAGCGGGTTGTATTCCCTTCCGGGAGATTCCGCGACGGACAGGGAAGCCGCGTGCGCAAATTTGTTATTGGCGCCGACGACGAAGGTATCAAAGGTATAGCGCGGATTCAGCTTGGCGCTTTCCACGGCATTCCGATACAGATCCACCGTCGGCCGCTCCGGTTTATTCGCAAAAATAACGCCGGGGTTTTCGGCCGGCTCGCTGATAAAGGAAACGGAAAGGTGGTAGCCTGTCACTTCTTCAATCATGGCCTGAAAGAACAGCTTGTATTTTTTGCTGATGTATTTCAGCGCAAAGTCATCCTTGCTGTCCGGAAATACGATATAGGCGGTATTGTCCTTCACATTGTAAATCTGCAGCGGTTCAATCCAGGTGGAGTAGGGGACATTCGTGATCTCATACTCATCCCTGATGTTTTCTTTAATCAGCTGCCAGTTTTCCTTGATCTTCTCCAGCATGATAAAAGTCCTTCCGGGTCAAAGTCCATAAGAAATAAAAAGCCCTGAAAAGGGCGCATTCAACCTTCCTAATTATACATTAAAATGCGGATAAAGTAAAGAAAGAAATCCTTTTTTTCGGGTCTTTCTGTTGATAAACATGTTGATAATGTTTATAAGTAAAATGTTCTTTGTGTGAATCATGGCGAAAAAGAGAGCGCTGCAGGCGCTTTCGGACAGAAATCCGAACAGATTTCATAGCGAACAGATGATCTGAAATCAACGGAGAAAAGCCTTGATTTTCAACAAAAACCGATAAAATGAATTCAAATAATCACGGGTTTTCAACAGAGTATTAACAATTTGTTGAAAACTGGTTATCAGTATCGTTCAAGAAGTTGATAAGTCTGTTGAAAACTGTGTAAAAACAGAAAAAATGAACAAAATGAGAAAGAAGTTATAAACAAAACCCACATTTTAAGGCGGCTTTATCCACGATTTTCCTTGAAAACACTGGAAAAAACAGCTTGACTTTGCGTGTTTTCTTTAATATAATTTGGTACGGTGTCTTTTTTTCCGAATAGAACAACGTAAAGAACCATACCGATAGGAGGATTGATTAATATGAAGATGACATTTCAGCCGAAAAAGAGATCTCACAGGAGAGTCCACGGCTTCAGAGCAAGAATGGCTACGGCAGGCGGAAGAAAGGTTCTTTCCGCAAGACGTGCAAAAGGCAGAAAAGTTTTAACAGTTCAATAAGCCACTGTTTCAGTGGCTTTTCCTAACTTCAGGAGAAATAAGGCCGCATGAGAAATATTCCATCCCTTCGAAACAGAGAAGAATTCGACGCTGTTTATCAGAAACACTGTTCTTATGCGGATTCAAACCTGATTGTGTACTGTGCGGACGGTTCCGGTAAAATCGGAATTGTCTGCAGCAAAAAGGTGGGCAATTCCGTTGTCCGCCACCGCTTCGCGAGACTCGTCCGCGAAGCCTACCGTTTGAATCAAGAATATATTCGGAAAGACAAAGATATCATAGTGCTCGCGCGAAAAGGCGCAAAGGATCAGGGATTTACTGAAATCGAATCGTCTTTCATTCATCTGCTGAAAAGACATTCGGTTTATCAGAAGGAAGAAAAGGATTCTTCCCAAACAATGAAGAACTGAAGCGGGTGATGACATGAAAAAAGTAATGATCGGAATGATACGGTTCTACCAGAAATACTTATCTCCGAGAAAACAGTACACCCACTGTAAATTTATCCCGACCTGTTCCCAGTATGCCGTTGAGGCGCTGGAGAAACACGGCGTGCTCCGGGGCGGATGGCTCGCAGTGAAAAGAATTCTGCGCTGCAATCCCTTCAACCGGAACTGCGGATATGACCCTGTTCCTTATCCCCTGATGAAATCGAAGGGGCAGATGTAAGGAGGAAGTAATGAACTTTCTGGTTGCTACGCAAAGTAACTGGTTTCTGATCGGGCCCATTGCCTGGGTGCTCGGTCACTTGATGAACTGGATTTTTGAAGGCCTGAATTTTATCGGCCTTCCGAATATCGGTCTTGCGATTATCCTGTTTACATTAATTATCAAGGCCTTGATGATTCCGCTGTCCATCCGTCAGCAGAAGTATTCCAAGCTGCAGTCCGTCATGGCGCCGGAGCTGCAGAAGGTGCAGGCCAAGTACAAGGGAAAGACCGATAACGCCTCTGTGATGGCGCAGCAGCAGGAAACCCGGGAAGTATACGCCAAGTACGGAACTTCCGCCACAGGCGGCTGTATTCAGACTTTACTTCAGATGCCGATCCTGTTTGCATTGTACCAGGTTATTTATCACATGCCCGGCTATATCACGAAGCTTCGTGAATATTTCGAAGGCGTGGCCGTCACGCTGCAGGGAATCACGGGTTATGCGGATAATACGGCGCTGCAGGAGCTGTTCAGCGCGAACAGCATCATGCGGAAACAGGCAACGCTCACGGAAACTCCGTACATCATCGATATGATGTACAATTTCACGCCGGAAGAATGGCAGACTTTTCTGAATATCTTCAATAATTCCCAGCTGACGGATTCCTACACGGCGGTTGCGGACAAAATCAACGGCGTCAATACCTTCCTCGGCATTAACCTCACGATGACTCCGATGCAGCAGCTCTGGCCGGCGATTTTCATTCCGATTCTGGCCGGCGGACTGCAGTGGCTCTCATCCTGGCTGATGCAGAAAGGAAACGGCACCAAGAAGAGCAACACACAGGATCAGCAGCAGAGCATGATGAATACGATGAATATCATGTTCCCGATCCTTTCGGTTGTCATGACCTTTATGTTCTCTGCAGGTCTCGGACTCTACTGGGTAGCCAGCTCCGGAATCCAGGTCATCATTCAGCTGATCGTCAACCGTTACATGGACAAGGTCGATCTGAATGAAATGGTGGCGAAGAACATTGAAAAGCTGAACGCCAGACGCGCGAAGAAGGGCCTTCCGCCGAGGAAAGTCACCAACGTGACGACGACGGTGAAGAACCTTGAGGAGGAGCGCGAAGAAGAAGAAAGAAAGCAGAAGCTTCTGGCGGAACGCGCGAAAGAATCCAGTGATTATTATCAGAGTTCCAGTCGCGGCAAGCCCGGTTCGCTGGCATCCAAGGTGTACATGGTCGAACAGTACGAAGAACGGCAGCGTGAACTGAAATCCGGAAAAAAGACGAAGACAGAGAAGCCGAAAGAGGCGGAAAGCACTGACGAATAAAGGAGTTATCAAATGTCAGAACGTAAAACATTTATGGCGGCTACGGTTGAAGACGCAATTACGGAAGCAACACTGCAGCTTCAGATTCCGAGCGATAAACTGGGATATGAAGTCATTGATAAAGGCTCCAGAGGATTTTTAGGAATCGGTTCCCGTCAGGCCATCATTGAAGCCTGGGAAATCGAAGAAGAAGGCGAAGTGAAAGAGGAAGCGCCGAAGAACGTGAAGCCGGCTAAGAAAGAAACCGCCGCAGTCCAGCCCGAAAAGACGGTGAAGGAAGAACCCGCAAAGAAGGAAGAAGCTTCGGAAGCTGCGCCTGAAAAGATCAAAACCACGGAAAACGACGCGGCTCACTTTGAAGAAGGCCGGAAGTTCCTTCTGGACGTCTTCGAGAAGATGGACCTGAAGGTCAATATCACCTACAGCTACAACGAGGAAGACAATGCGCTTGAAATGAACCTCGAAGGTGATGAGATGGGAGTCCTGATCGGAAAGCGCGGACAGACGCTCGATTCTCTGCAGTATCTGACAAGCCTCGTGGTCAACCGCTCCGGCGAGCATTATATCCGCGTCAAGCTGGATACCGAGAATTACCGGGAGCGCCGCAAGGAAACGCTGGAAAGCCTTGCCAAGAATATTGCCTACAAGGTCAAGAGAACGAGAAGGAGCGTGTCGCTGGAGCCGATGAATCCCTATGAACGGAGAATTATTCATTCTGCGCTGCAGTCGGATAATTTCGTAATGACCCGTTCCGAAGGGGAAGAGCCCTACCGTCACGTCGTGGTTTTCTACAAAAGAAACCGCAACGGTGAGGAGAGATAAAAAGCGCTGATCCCTTCAGACTGTGAAAACAGCGGACTAGAGGACAGGATGTGATAGCCACAGCCTGTCCTTTTTATAGAAAGAGCGAATCGGGCTTCTTTAAGAGCCGGTCGATGTTGAAAGGCAGGATCATGGAAAAAACCATCGCGGCCATTTCCTCCGGAATTCAGCCTTCCGGAATCTGTATTGTGAGGCTTTCGGGACCGGAAGCCATACAGATTGCGGACCGGGTGTACCGCAGCAAGAACGGAAAGAAAAAACTGGAACGCGTAAAAAGCCATACCATTCACTATGGCTTTATTACGGACGGAACCGAAGATCTGGATGAGGTGCTGGTATCCGTCATGCGTTCGCCGCACACCTTTACCGGGGAAGACACCGTGGAAATCAACTGCCACGGCGGAGTGCTCGTCGCGAAGCGGGTGCTGGAGCTTCTTTACCGGTGCGGGGCGTCGGCTGCAGAGCCCGGGGAATTTACAAAGCGCGCCTTCCTGAACGGGCGCATGGATTTATCGCGGGCGGAAGCCGTGATCGGCGTCATCAACGCACAGAATGATTTTGCGCTGAAGGCCTCCGTTCGGCAGCTGAAAGGCGCGGTTTCCGGGAAAATCAGGGAAATTCGCGGGAAAATTCTGGACGAGATGTCCTTCATTGAAGCGGCGCTTGACGATCCGGAGCACTATGATCTTTCGGATTACGGGGATGTGATGGTCCAAAGTCTCGGGCCGGTGCAGGCGGAAGTCCGGGAGCTTCTTTCTCGCGCCGATAACGGAAGCATTCTTTCGGAAGGCGTACGAACCGTGATCGCCGGAAGACCGAACGCCGGAAAATCCTCTCTTCTCAACGTGCTGGCGGGCTTTGACCGGGCGATCGTCACGGAAATTGCCGGAACAACGCGGGATGTCCTGACGGAAAATGTGCGCCTGAAGGGAATCAGCCTGATCCTGATGGACACGGCCGGCATCCGGGAAACCGCGGAGCCGGTGGAAAAAATCGGCGTGGAGCG
>CAMPAR010000011.1 GCA_946632055.1 uncultured Lachnospiraceae bacterium | reverse complement strand
TAAGTGCTCCCGGAAGACGCCGTGACGGAAATGCCTCTTCCGGGTTCGTATCAGAACAGCGGACAAAGAGAGGCGTTTGAGAACGAGAATCTGCAGGAGGAGTGGAAAAAAGCCGCCGGCGGGAAAGAGCAGAAGGCGAAGAACAGAAAAGACGGTAAAACCGGGAAGAAAAAGCGTCACCCGCTGCGGGCGATTCTGGTTATTCTTCTTGTTCTGGCGCTCCTTTTTGCTGGGCTTTTTGCCGCGATTTATTTATTTGTCGGGAAAACGGACTACCAGCCCTATGAGGCGATTCCGGAGGAAGCTTCCTACAACCTGCCGGAAAAGAATCTGAAGGGCGTGAAGAATATTCTCCTGATCGGCACGGACGCGCGCGATCCGAACGTCGAGAGCCGTTCGGATGTGATCATCGTGGTTTCCATCTGCCCGCTGCAGCGTAAAATCTATCTGACCTCGATTTTGAGGGACAGCTATGTGGACATTCCCGGGATCGGTCAGAACCGCATCAATCACGCGTTCCAGATGGGCGGCGCAAGGCTTCTCGCGCAGACGATTGAGCAGAATTTCGGCATCCGGATCGATCAGTATGTCAAGGTGGACTTTTATTCCTTCGTGGATATTATCGATTCGATCGGCGGCGTCGATATCGAGGTGACGGACGAAGAGGTGCATTATGTGAACGCCTATCTGTCGGAAATCAATCAGCTGATGGGAGTTCCGGCGGAAGACGGCTTCCTGTCCGCCGGCGGCGCCTATACGCTGAACGGACGGCAGGCGCTGGCCTTTTCGAGAATTCGTTATATCGGTACGGATTTCCAGCGGACGGCGCGTCAGCGGATGGTCCTGGAGGCTGCGGCGCGGAAGCTGAAGCGTTCTTCTCCGGCGGCAATTATGCATGCGGGAAAAACGGCCCTGGAGAACATCACAACGGATATTTCGGATCTCTCCATGACCCTTCTCGTACTTCGGAGCGTTTTCCTGCTGAACTATGAGCTTGTCAGTGCGAGAATCCCGTATGACGGGCTCTGGTGGAATGCCCTGACGCCGAACGGTCAGGAAGTGCTTGGAATTGATTTCCCGTCGACCTCGGCGCAGTTCAGGATGATGATTTACGGAGCGCAGTGATTTACCACAGTAAAGTGATTATCAACAAAAATTCCTGCAAAGCCGGTGTTTTTTTCTATTTGACACCGGCTTTTATTCGTGATAAATTTAGCGGTAATATGATGATATCAGGGTCAAAAGCCTTCATCCACGACAAGCTCGCTTGTCAGTGGAAGGAAGGCTTAATGACCCGCCCTACATGGAGCACGAAGTGGAGATTTATCTCCACGAAAGTGCGGAATGTGGGAGGAGCGTGGGAGCACGAAGTGCGAAACGCTCCGGATATCACCTTTTGACCCTGACATCATCAAAATAGTCAAGCGATGCGGTTTCAGACCGGATACGCGGAGAAAGAAAGGGGTTACTACAATGAAACATCTGACTGTTTCGGACTACACACTGAAAGAACTTGCAAAAGACCTGAAAAATCCGCTGTTATTCAGAGAAAAGAAGGCGATTGCGGAATGCATTGATGCCTTTGGAGCCGACATTCTTGAACTACCCGGGGCCATGAGGCCCGCCGAAGACAAAGTGATCTGCCGTACCATTTCCCAGAGCGTACAGAATGCGGCCGTTGCGATTCCCGTCGGTTTTACGAAGGAATCCGTGGCGGAGGCCTGGGACTGCGTGAAGGAAGCGAAGCACCCGGTGCTTCAGGTGGAGCTTCCGGTTTCCACCGTTCAGATGGAATACATCTATCATCTGAAATCCGACAAGATGCTGGTGCAGGCGGAAGCTCTGCTGAAGGAGGCTAAAAAATACTGTCACGACGTGACTTTTATCGCCGGGGACGCCACCCGTGCCGAGAGAGAATTCCTGATCGAAATCTGTAAGAAAGCGTCGGAAATCGGCGTTTCTTCCGTGACGCTCTGCGATACCGCAGGAGACGCGGATCCGGAGGAGATCGCGGAAATGGTCGCGGCTGTGAAGGCGGAAGTCGACTGCGCGGTGTTCGTAGAGGTTTCGGACAAGCTGCGCCTTGCCTCGGCCAACGCGCTTTCGGCCGTTCGCGCGGGTGCGGACGGAGTGAAGACCAGTGTTTCCGGAAATTCGGCGCTGAATACCGGCGTGCTTTCCGACCTGATCTTTGTAAAGGGAGACGCGCTCGGCGTGGAATGCTCCCTGAAGTCCACGGAAATCCATCGTGATATCGACGCGCTTCTGAAATCCGTCGGCGTATCGGCGGCTTCTTCCAAGACGGAGAATGCCGGACCCGACATTTTCCTTGACAAAAACAGCACGCTGTCCGATATTTCGGCGGCCTGCGAAAAACTCGGCTATGAAATCTCCGCCGAGGATACCGGCAACGTTTACGATGCCATGATGCACGTGCTGGAGCGCAAGGACTCGGTCGGGGCAAGAGAGCTGGAGGCGCTCGTTGCAAGCTCCGCGCAGCAGGTGCCCTCGACCTTCCATCTGAAGAGCTATGTCTGCACGACCGGAAATCTGACGACCGCCATGGCGCACGTCGTCCTGACGCGCGATGAAGAGGAGCTTTCCGGTGTGGCTTCGGGCGACGGACCGATTGATTCGGCCTTCGCTGCGATCGACGAGACGATCGGACACCACTATGAACTGGACGCCTTTGAAATTCAGGCCGTGACCGAGGGCAAGGAAGCGCTCGGCTCCGCGCTCGTCCGCCTGAGAAAGGACGGAAAGCTCTACTCCGGAAACGGCCTCTCGGCGGATATCGTCGGGGCCTCTATCCGTGCTTATATCAATGCAGTCAACAAAATCGTATATGAGGAGAACTGACAATGAAACTGGCTTTTTCGACGAGAAATGTTCGGCCTCAATCCTTCCTGGAGCTGTGCAACTATGCCCGGGATTACGGTTTTGACGGCTTTGAAGTAGATGACGTGCAGACTGAGCGGCAGCTGCATCAGGACAGTCTGTTCCGCTCCGGAAGCGCTTCCGATGCGAGGAGAAAGCTCCGTAACCGCGGGATTTCTGTGAGCGCCCTGAACTGCGCAGCACCGCTGGACGGCGATATTACGGAAGAGGAGATTCTGCGTCTTCTCGAAATCGCTTTGTTTGCCGGCGTGGAGACCCTGATCGTGCGCTCCGACGCCTCGGATGACGCCGCGCTTCTTCGCGGCAAACTTGGAAAAGCGCTTCAGAAAGCGGAAGAGAGCGGCATCGAGATCCTCTTTGAGACGAGCGGCCCCTTCTCGGATTCCGCGAAGCTGATTGAACTCATTAATGAATTCGGCTCGACCGCGATCGGCGCGGCCTGGGACGTACGGAAGACCTGTTTTGCCGCGAAGGAAAGCGTCCAGACGACAATCAAGACGCTCGGCGCCTATATCCGCTATGTGCGGCTCGGCGATATGAAGGACGGGAAGAAGGTGCTCCTCGGCGACGGCGATCTGCCGGTGCAGGATTTCCTGAACGCGCTCCGCGCCCTGAATTACGAGGGCTTCGTCTGCGCCTCCTGGAACGATGAAATCAACGATCCTGATATCGTGCTGACGCATTTTGCCAGCTTCCTGAAGCGGATCGAGACGGCCGCGGCGCCGAAGAAGGAGCTGTATTACAACCGGGCGAAGACCGGAACCTATCCCTGGAAGCAGTATGAGACAGTCGATCTGACCTTCTCGGAAGTGCTGGACGTGATGGCGGAAACGTATCCGGACCAGTACGCCTTCAAATATACCACGCTCGACTATACCAGAACCTACGCCGAATTCCGGCGCGACGTGGACCGTGTGGCGGCTTCCTTCATTGCGCTCGGCGTGAAGCCCGGCTACCATGTGGCGATCTGGGCGACCAACGTGCCCTCGTGGTACCTGTCTTTCTGGGCGGCCACCAAGATCGGCGCGGTTCTCGTGACGGTCAATACGGCCTACAAGGTCCATGAAATCGAATATCTGCTGCAGCAGTCCGATACACACACGCTTGTCATGATCGAGTCCTCGAAGGACGCGAATTACCGGGAGATTATTAACGAACTCTGCCCGGAGCTTCAGGGTCATGAGAAGGGAAAGCCGCTGTATTCGAAGAAGCTTCCCTTCCTGAGAAACGTCATAACCGACGGCTTCTCGATGGAAGGCGCTTTGACCTGGGAGGAGATGCAGCTTCTCGCGGATACGGTGCCGATGGAGGAAGTCCGGCGCCGGGCCTCTCTTGTGAAGCCGGACGATGTCTGCAACATGCAGTACACCTCCGGAACGACCGGATTCCCGAAGGGCGTTATGCTCACGCACCGCAATATTGTCAACGACGGCAAGATCATCGGCGACCGCATGGATCTTTCGACCGCGGACCGCATGATGATTCAAGTGCCGATGTTCCACTGCTTTGGCATGGTGCTTTCGATGACCTCGATGATGACGCACGGCGGCACGCTTTCGCCGATTCCTTATTTCTCTCCGAAGTCGGCTCTTGCCTGCATCACGCAGGAGAAGATCACCTGCTTCAACGGCGTCCCGACGATGTTTATTGCCATGTTCAGCCATCCGGATTTTGCGAAGACGGATTTCTCCTATATGCGGACCGGCATTATGGCCGGCTCCAACTGCCCGCCGGATCTGATGCGCCGGGCGTCCGTCGAGATGAGCATGCGCGAAATCATTTCCGTGTACGGACAGACGGAGGCCTCTCCGGGCTGTACGATGGGCGAAGTGAACGAAGACCTCGACCACCGCGTGGAGACCGTCGGATCGGCCTTCCCCGGCGTGGAGTGCATGATTATTGATCCGGAGACCGGCAAGGAGCTTCCGGACGGCGAAAACGGCGAATTTGTCGCACGCGGCTTCAATATCATGAAGGGCTATTACAAGATGCCCGAGGCGACGGCGGAAGTCATCGACAAGGATGGCTGGCTCCATTCCGGCGACATCTGCTGCCGGACGGAAGACGGTTATTACAAGGTGACCGGGCGCCTGAAGGACATGATTATCCGCGGCGGCGAGAATATCTACCCGAGGGAAATCGAGGAGTTCTACCTGACGAACCCGAAGGTGAAGGACGTGCAGGTCATCGGCGTGAAGGATGCGCGCTACGGCGAGGAAGCCTGCGCCTGGGTGGTGCTGCATGATCATGAAACCGCCACCGAGGAGGAGATGAAGCAGTTCGGAAACGAGCGGATCGCCCGCCACAAGGTTCCGCGCTACTTTATGTTCGTGCCGGATTTCCCGATGAACGCCGCCGGAAAGATCCTGAAATATAAGATGAAGGAGATTTCCGAGGAGAAGCTCGGGCTGTAAATCCTTCGCGGGCTGACAGCAGAGCGGCAGAATACTTCAGCGCGAAACAAAAGGTTTCGACCAGGATACCGAGCCATCCGTCTAAAACGGGTGGCTCGGCGAATTTATCGTTGAGGCAGAAACATGAACCGATTCATTCCATTTGATAATATTGCAAACATCCGTGATCTTGGCGGCCTCACAGGAGCCGACGGGCGGAAAATACGCCCCGGGAAGCTTTTCCGCGGCGGAAACTTAAACGGCGCGAGCGAGGGGGACATTTCAAAGCTTTCCGCCATGCTCGACCTCGTCGTGGACTTCCGGACGGAGGGGGAAATCGCGGAGAAGCCGGACCCTGTGATCCCAGGCGTCAGGAATCTGCATCTTCCGATTCTGGAGACCCTGACGGAGGGCGTGACCCGGGAAAAGGAAGCGGATGCGCACGCCTTCATGAAATTCATGGCGGACCCCGCGGCGGCTTTTGACTATATGAAAAAGACCTACGAGCACATTCCGAAGAGCGAATTTGCCTCGAAGCAGCAGAAAAGGCTGCTGGAGATGCTGCTGGAGCCGCACGACCGGGGCGTTCTGTGGCACTGTACGGCGGGAAAAGACCGGACAGGCGGATTTTCGCTGGTCGTGGAGGAAATTCTCGGCGTCTCCCGGAAGGAGATTACAGAGGACTACCTTCTGACGAATGTTGGAAACCGGAAGACGGTAGACGCGCTGATCGCGCATTTTACCGGGAATCCGGAGGTCGACCGGGAGAAAGCCGTACCGGCCCTGCACGCCATGTTTGACGCGAATGAGGAGTATCTGCGGGCGTTTTACGCCGAAACCGAGCGGCTGTACGGATCGGTGAACGGATATCTTAAAGAGGCGCTCGGCGTGGATGATGAGATGACGGAAGAACTCAGAAAGCGGTATCTGGAATAAAAGAATATACTGGGAATACTGCCCGGATTCTATAGAAACGGAGTAACAAAAGATGCAGAAAAATGACCGGATGGCCATGATGGCAGAGCTTCCGGAACACAAGGTGCTTCTTCGGATGAGCCTGCCGATGATGATTTCCTTCTTCATCCAGGCTATGTATAATATCGTCGACTCGATGTTTGTCGCGAGGATCTCGGAGAACGCCCTGACGGCGGTTTCCCTGGCCTTCCCGATGCAGCAGATCGTGACCGCGATCGCCGTCGGTTCGGCGACGGGCGTGTCCGCGGTGTGGTCCCGTTATATGGGACAGGGAAAGAAACAGGAAGCCTCGGATGTGATCCGCACGATGACCGGGATGAGCCTTGTTTTTACCGCCTTGTTCATCCTTCTCGGAATCTTTGCGTCCGGCCCCTTATTCCGTCTGCAGACCGACGTGGCGGAGATTACGGCGATGGGCACGACCTATCTCATGATCAACTGGGTGCTTTCCTGCGGCTCGATTTTCGGAAAATACTATGAAAGACTGCTGGTGTCCGCCGGCCGGGCGACGCTGTCGATGGCGGCGATGGCTTCCGGCGCGGTCTTCAACCTGATCTTTGACCCGCTGCTCATTTTCGGCTACGGACCCTTCCCGGAGCTTGGCATCGCGGGCGCCGCCTACGCGACGGTCGGCGGGCAGATTTTCGCGGTGTTCGTCGCTGTGGCGCTGAACTGGAAATTCAACGACGCCGTGAAGCATGATATGCTGAAGATCGCTTTCCATCCGCATGAAGCGAAGGAGATCATGCGGGTCGCGCTTCCGTCAATTATTACCATGGGCCTATCGTCCATGACGAGCTTCTTCATCAACCAGATCCTGCTTGCCTACTCGACGACCGCCACCGCGGTGTACGGCGTGTGGATGAAGCTGCAGAATTTCTGTTATATGCCGACCTTCGGCCTGAACAACGGCATGGTGCCGATCCTGTCCTACAACTACGGAACCGGCAGGACGGACCGGGTCAGAAAAACCATGAAAATCGCGACCCTCGGATGCGCGGCGCTGATGGGCCTTCTACTGATCATTTTTGAAATCATCCCCGGAACGGTCCTGACGATGTTCAGCGCGGGAGAGAAGATGCGGGAAATCGGTCTCTGGTGCATCCGCGCCTGCGTGATTTCCCTGCCGTTCGGCGCGGTATCGATGATCCTGTCGACCAGTATGCAGGCGCTTGATCACGCACGCTATGCCCTCGTCATCAATCTGATGCGGCAGTGCGTGCTGCTGATCGCGGCCTTCGCGCTGCTGTCCTGGATCACCCACAGCGAGAAGCTGATCTGGTTCGCGGTTCCTGCGGCGGAAATCGTGACTTTTGCCGCTGCGGTTCTGCTGAATCGGCTTTTCAGGAAACATTTGAAGGTATAAAAAAGATTTTCGGGACGGAGTATGAAACACAGAATGAGTAATATCCCGGAGAACCGGATTACGGAGGGCGTAATCTGGAAGCAGCTGCTGGTGTTCTTCTTTCCGGTGCTTCTCGGCGCTTTTTTCCAGCAGCTTTATAACACGGTCGATGCGGTGATCATCGGCCGTTTTGTCGGTACAAACGAACTGGCCGCGGTCGGCGGCTCGACCGGTACGATCATCAATCTGCTGGTCGGGTTCTTTACGGGACTCGCCTCCGGCGCGACGGTGATCACGGCCCGCTATTACGGCGCAAAAGATGACGAATCCGTCGGAAAGGCCGTGCACACGGGCCTTCTTATGGCGATTTCCGGCGGAGCGATCCTGACCGTCATCGGGCTTCTCGTCGGAAAGCTGGTTCTGACATGGATGTCCACACCGGCGGAGGTCCTTCCGCACGCACTGATCTACTTCAATATCTACTTCCTCGGCATGATTCCGAACCTTTACTACAACATCGCGGCGGGAATTCTGCGCGCGGTCGGGGATTCGAAGCGGCCGCTTTATATTCTGATCGCCTCGACGCTCGCAAACGTCGGTCTGGACCTGCTGTTTGTGGTAGTGCTGCGGATGTCCGTCACGGGCGTTGCGCTTGCGACCGTCCTCTGCCAGACGCTTTCCGCGGTGCTGACGACGATCTGCCTCCTGAGGACCCGGGACAGCTACCGGCTTTCCTTCAGGAAGCTGCGCTTTGACAGGCATATGCTGCGGCAGATCATCTACATCGGACTGCCGGCTGCCATGCAGGGCGTCGCGTACAGCATGGCGAATATCGTCATCCAGAGCAATATCAATATGCTGGGATCGCTGACGGTCGCTGCCTACACGGCCTATACCAAGATCGACTGCATCTTCTGGATGATCCTGAACGCCTTCGGAATCTCGGTCTCCACCTTTGCCGGGCAGAATTACGGGGCCGGGCGGATTGACCGGGTGAAGAAGAGTCTCTGGACCTGCACGGCGATGGCGATGGGCACCTCGGTGGTCCTCAGCCTCATCCTGTTTTTCTTCGGGAAATATATTTACCTGCTCTTTACGGCGGATGCCGCCGCGATCGAAATCGGGACGCAGATCCTGCGCTTCATGGTGCCGTTTTACATCACCTATGTGCTGATCGAAGTGATGTCCGGCGTCCTTCGGGCCATCGGATTTGTCGTCGCGCCGATGATCATGACACTTTCCGGCGTCTGCGCGCTGAGGCTTGTATGGCTCTTTACCTACGTGCCGCACAACAGGAACATTTATACGATTCTTGCAAGCTACCCGATGTCGTGGATCCTGACCTCGGCGCTGTTCCTTTTGTATTATTTCATCCTCATAAAGAAGGGAAAGATCCCTTCCGCTTCGGGGACAGGTTCCGCCTGACTATTTTAGTCATCCGGGGACAGGTCCCGATTGACTAATTTAGTCATTTGGAACCTGTCCCC
Organism: uncultured Lachnospiraceae bacterium; assembly: GCA_946632055.1. GTDB lineage: Bacteria > Bacillota > Clostridia > Lachnospirales > Lachnospiraceae > UBA1267. The sequence goes on along the minus strand of CAMPAR010000011.1, from coordinate 28,033 downwards.
ATAAGTTTTTTGTCTTGACAGCGGCCTTAAAGTGTGTTATTATGCATGAAATTGAATATCACAAACAAAGGCTGTGACGAAGACGGTCATGGATCAGAAGGAGCTACCAGAGAGCCGGGGAGGCTGGAATCCCGGCAGTCCGGATTCAGAGACTTATCCCTTCCGAGCTGACGATGTGAAACCCGGGGAAAATCCGGGGAGTAATGGCGTACGTGAGGCTGCGTAAATGCAAAGGAGCGTGATGGCGCTCTGAGGGGCATCTGTTTATCGGATGCAATTTGAGTGGTACCGCGGGTTTGAAACTTCAGGCTCGTCTCAAAGGAGAACTTTGGGACGGGCCTTTTTGTATGACGCAAGCGGATTGTGCGTGCCTGAAGGATGACGAAGCTACAAAGCGCGGAGTCACCCGTTTCATGGATGAGGCAAATAAAAAACAGAGGAGAGAAAAACATGGCAACACAGAACACAGAAAAACAGCTTCATGAAGTGGCATCAAGAATCCGGGAAATCCGGGATGTGCTGGGCTATTCCGTCGAAGAAGTGGCGGAAAAAACCGAGGTCAGCGTCGATGATTATCTCGCGTATGAGAGCGGCGAGCTGGACCTTCCATTTACCTTTATACACAAGTGCGCGCTGACCTTCGGCGTGGAGCTTTCCGAGCTTCTCGAGGGCGATTCGACGGCGAGACTTTCGGCCTACACCGTAACCCGCAAGGATCAGGGCTTCGAAACCGCGAAGGAGGAGGGCATCCTGATCAAGAACCTCGCGCCGAGATTCAAGGGTAAAATCGCCGAGCCCTACTGGGTGCGCTACGAATACTCGGAGGAGCTGCAGCATCAGCCGATCCACTGCACGACGCACGGCGGTCAGGAGTTTGACTTCATCGTTTCCGGCTCGCTTCTGGTTGAAGTCGGCGGAAAGCGCGAAATCCTGCATGAGGGCGACAGCATCTTCTACAACAGCTCCGCGCCCCACGGCATGATCGCGATCGACGGGAAGGACTGTGTGTTCCTTGCGATGATCCTGCCGGGCGAAGAGACGGAGGAGACGCTGATCTATTCGCCGATTCCTGCCGAGGAGGAAGAGGAGTATTCGACGACCCCGCTTCTCGTGGAGGAATTCGTGGACGTCGAGGAAAATGACAACGGCTCTCCGAAGAAGGTGACCTTCAAGAATACCGAGCGCTTCAACTTCGGCTTTGACGTCGTGGACAAGATTGCCGACACCTATCCTGAGAAGCTCGCGATGATTCACCTCGACAAGAACAAGGTCGAGCATCGCTTCAACTTCATGGATATCAAGAAGGACTCGAACCGCGCGGCGAACTATTTCAAGGCGCTCGGCGTGAAGAAGGGCGACCGTGTGATGCTCGTCCTGAAGCGCCATTATGAATTCTGGTTCGCGATGGTCGGCCTGCATAAGCTCGGCGCGATCGCAATCCCCGCGACCTTCCTCCTGAAGGAGCACGATTTTGTCTACCGCTTCAACGCGGCCGGCGTCTCCGCAATCGTCTGCACGGCGGACGGCGATACGGCAGAAATCGCGAAGGAAGCCGCGAAGGTCTGCCCGACGGTGAATCTTTTTGTCATGGTCGGCGGCGCGAGAGAGGGCTGGCATGATTTCGACGGCGAGTACAAGATGTACAGCTCCCGCTTTAACCGTACCTTCGATTCGCCCGCTGGCGACGACACGGCGCTGATGTTCTTCAGCTCCGGCACGACCGGCAATCCGAAGATGGTCGAGCACAAGCATACCTATTCGCTCGGACATTTCATGACGGCGCGCTACTGGCACCGCTGCGAACCGAACGGCCTGCATTTCACGATCTCGGATACCGGCTGGGGCAAGTCCCTCTGGGGCAAGCTTTACGGTCAGTGGATGTGCGAGGGTGCGGTATTCGTCTACGATTTCGACCGCTTTGACGCGGCGGATATCCTGCCGCTGTTCGCGAAGTACAATATCACGACCTTCTGTGCTCCCCCGACAATGCTTCGCATGATGATCCGCGAGGATATCAGCCATTATGATCTCTCGTCGATCCGCCACATGACGACGGCCGGTGAGGCGCTGAACCTGGAGGTCGCGAAGATTTTCCACGACCAGACCGGCATTGAGATCTACGAGGGCTTCGGCCAGACCGAGACGACGCTGACCATCGCAAACTTCGCCGGTAACCCGATCAAGCCCGGCTCGATGGGCAAGGCTTCTCCGCAGTACGACGTCATGCTGATGGATCCGGACGGAAACGAAGTGCCTGTCGGTGAAGTCGGCGAGGTGGTCATCCGGATCGATGAGAATTATCCGGTCGGTCTCTTCAAGGACTATTATATGGATGTGGAGAAGACCAACGAGGCGATCCATGACGGCTACTATCATACTGGCGATACGGCCTGGCTCGATGAGGATGGCTATTTCTGGTATGTCGGACGCGTGGACGACATTATCAAATCCTCCGGCTACCGAATCGGGCCCTTCGAGATCGAGGACGTCATCATGCAGCTTCCTTATGTGCTGGAGTGCGGTGTCTCTGCAGAACCCGATGAGATCCGCGGCCAGATCGTCAAGGCTTCGATCGTCCTGACCAAGGGAACCGAAGGTACGCCAGAGCTTGCGAAGGAAATCCAGAACTACGTCAAGGAGCATACCGCGCCCTACAAGTATCCGAGAAAGGTCGTCTTCCGCGACGAGCTTCCGAAGACGATCTCCGGAAAGATTCAGAGGAACAAACTATAAGGAGGAAAAAATGATCACTGACAGTTTTGACAGCAAATCTCCGGCGATTATTAATCCGACCCGCCGGGAGAATGCACCGAAGGTCGATGCCTGCATTCTGACCTTCTCACACGAAATTGAAAAGTATGTCGTGGAGAACTATACTTGCAAAGAAATCGCCGAGTTCTGGTTCGCGACCGGGCGCACGCCCGTGTGGCAGCTGGATTTGGACGGCCGAAAAATCGCCTTTTACAAGACCTACGTCGGCGCGCCGGCCTGCGTCGGCTCCGTGGAGGACACGCTTTCCTGCATTGACTGCTCGAAATACATCGTCTTCGGCGGGGCGGGCTGCCTCAATAAGGAGATCGCGCACGGAAGAGTCATGATTCCGACGGAAGCGTACCGCGACGAAGGCACTTCCTATCACTACATGCCGGCGTCGGATTATGTGAAGGTGAAGAACGCTCCGGTGATCGCTTCCTGCATGGAGGAGAACGGCATCCCGTATGTTCTCGGGAAAACCTGGACGACGGATTCCTTCTACAGGGAGACAAGAAACAATTTCGAAAAGCACAAGGCGGACGGCTGCATTTCCGTGGAAATGGAATGCGCCGCGCTGCAGGCAATGAGCGATTTCCGAGGCCTCGAGCTCTACCAGTTCTTCACCTCCGGCGATCTCCTGGACGCGCCGAAGTGGGACGAGCGGAAGAAGAAAGGCCAGAAGAAGGGCACGCAGCATGACGTCGGACATTTCGACATCGCGCTCGCGCTTGCAGACTATGTCACAAGGTAATGGATCCCCATGAAAAAGCCAGGAATCTGTAAAATCATCCTATGCATCCTCGCGGTTCTCCTCGCGGCGGAAAGCGTCGAGACGGAGGCGCAGACGGATTTCCTGCTTTCCTTCGGCTGTGACGGCATTCAGGGCTATTATTACTCGAAACCGCTGCCGAAGAACGATCTTACGGAATACCTGAAACGGTAGATTCTCATGATTCCCGGAACAAAGAGGAAAACGATCCTTTTGTTCCGGGATCATTTTTGTACTCCTGTAAGATTTACACGCAGAATGTCGATATATAGAGTAAGAGATCATAAAAGCCGCTGAAGGGAGGTGATTCGGGGCATGACGGATGACAAAAGAATACTGGAACTTCTGAATACCCGTGATGAAGCAGGACTCAAGGCGCTGTCCGACAAGTACACGCCCTATCTCATGAAGATTGCCTCCAATTTCCTCTCTGACCGAAATGACTGCGAAGAATGCCTGAATGATGTTTTTATGCGGGTATGGCAGGAGAAGCTGTCAGTGAAACCGGAGCTGCTTTCCGTCCATCTGGCGTCTCTCGTGCGTGAAATCTGTATCGACTATTACCGGAAGAATCATCGAAAAAAGCGGATTGCCTCGGAATACACCGTTTCGCTCTCGGAAATCGGTGATCTGGCGAGTGACGGTAAGGCATCGGATCCGGAGGAGAGCATTGACAGGATGTGGCTTTCCGGACTCCTGAACGCCTATTTCAGGACGAGACCGAAGGAGGTCCGTAATATTTTCATCATGCGTTATTACTATTTCGACTCAGTCTCGGAGATCGCGAAGCGTACGGGAAGTACCGTGATGCGGATCAACACCCTGCTTTCAAGAGAGCGAAAAAGACTGCGGAAGTATCTGGAACAGGAGGGATATGAATGCTGAAAAAAGATGATTTTATGGATGCCATGAGAGATTTGGATCAAGACCTTCTGATGGATGCGGAACGCGCGCGCCGTACATCCGGAAAGCGGAATTGGGCAGCCGGAGCGATCGGCATTGCGGCGGCGGCCGTACTGCTTCTTGCCGGCAGCGCTTTTTTAATCCGGCAGAATCTGATCCGGCAGACGCCCGTCAGCAGCGGGACGGAACTCTCTGAAAGTGATGTTTCCGATACCTCGTGGCATTCAACGGCGGATCTGCAGGAATCTGTGCTGTCATTATCCGAAACGGAAAGCACTTCTTTGCCCGAAGAAACGGAAACGGAAAGAACTTCTTTACCCGAAGAAACGGAAACTGTTCATTCTGAGAAAGTTGTCGATAAGCCGAAGCCCGTAAGTCTTTACGAGGGCAGTGCAATATGCGATTCCGGTATTGTCTCGATCACCGGCAGCGGTCCCGAGTTTGCGGAAGGCGTTGCCCTGAAGAAAACCTGTCTGTATCCGGGACCGAGTGTATGGATTCATGAAACGGGCCTGATATCCCAGGGGGAATCGGTTTCCGTTATCCGGACGGCGACCGTTCTGACCTATAATACTCCGGAACCCTACGAGGGCTGGACGACTTCGGAAAGCAAATGGTATTTTGTGACTGTCGGTTCAGAGGGAGCGATCGGCTATGTGAAGGCGGAGGACATCGGAAACGCGGCGGAATGCACGGAAGAAAGAGAAAGCCCGATAGAAACGGAACCGGAAAGCACGGAGGAAAATCAGGCGGAATCATCCGGGCAGCCTGCTGATGGAGACGCGGCGATGCAGGAAACGGAAAACGCGTATGAAGATTTGTCTGAGTGGGAAAAAGCTTTCGCCGAGTGGGAAAGGAAATATTTGTTCAAGGACAGGGTAATATTTGATTCCGGAATCGTTTCCGTCATCGGCAGAGATCCGGAATTCACCGAAGGCGTGGCCCTGAAGGAAACCTACCTGTATCCGGCGCCGAATGAGCTGTTTTATGAAACCGGGCTCATTTATCAGGGGCGGCCGGTCACCGTGATCCGGACAGCAGACGTCAGGACCGGCGATTCTCCTGAAACGGAAGAGTTTGAGACGGCTTCCGAGAGCAAATGGTACTTTGTCACCACCGGAACACAGGGGCGGATCGGCTATGTGAAGGCGGAAGACATCGGAAACGCGGCGGAGGTCCATGTGGAGATGACCGGTCCGTGGATTGTGAAGGAAGGCTATGAATATTATGAGACGGTCGGCCTGCGCAATCCCCGGTATGCTGAAGATACGAATGTCAACGTCCGGGGACCGTTTTGGATTGTTTATAAGAATGAAGAAACGGGCTTATGTAAGCTGGCGAGCAGACAGGATTATATTATCTATCTATATGATACGGATGCTTTGGAGCCTTATATGGAGATCGGATATCCGAGAACCCTAAGAGCCGGCTGATGTCCTTCGGGGACAGGTTCCAAATGACTAAAACAGTCATCCGGGGACAGGTTCCAAATGACTAAATTAGTCACCCGGGACCTGTCCCCATTGGCTAAATTAGTCACCCGGAACCTGTCCCCGCGGGCTATCAGGATTTTTGCCCAAAAACGGAGCAATCCATGGTTTTATTCGTGCATTTTTGAAGATTGACAAACGAATTGAAAAGCGGTATTATAGGAAAAACTTGTAAAGGCATTGACGGAGAGGGTTTTCTCTTTGCGGAACCGAAAACAGAGAGGCAGCGGACGGTGCGAGCTGTCAGGGTCAGAGGCGGAAAAAACTGTAGCTCCCGAGCCGGAAGGAAGAAAGCGGCTTCGTTCAGATCTGTGGACAGAAATACCCCGCGAGACAGGCTGCAAGTAGAACCTTCCCGTGACTGCCGCGTAAGAGCATAGGGGTTTAGAGGACCCTGAAGGGGTCGTTCGGTATGAAAACGGACGGCAATTTGAGTGGTACCGCGGGTGCGAAGATTTCAGCGCTCGTCTCAAAGGGGATAGCTTTGGGACGGGCGCTTTATTAGTATCAGCCGGTCTCAGGAGCACAGGTCTATCACTTAAAGCACAGGAGAGTATGCTTATGGCACAGATGACAGGACTTGATTTCAAGATCGGCGAGATGGCCGCGAGAATCCGGGAACTTCGGGAGATTGAAGGCCTGACGGTCTATGAAATGGCCGCCAAAACCGATGTGACGCCGGAAGAGTACCTTGCCTGCGAGCAGGGGAAATCCGACCTCAATTTCGCCTTTATTTACCGCTGCGCACTGGCCTTCGGCGTCGACGTGACGGATATTATCGAAGGACACAGCCCGACGCTGCACAGCTTCACCGTAACCCGGGCCGGCGAGGGGCAGGAGATTTCCAATGCGCACGGCATGCGCTATTCGAATCTCGCCTATTCCTTCCGGAACCGGATCGCGGAGCCGCTGTACGTCCGTTCGTTCTACGACGAAGAAGCGCAGCATAAGGATATCGAGCTTACGACGCATGACGGTCAGGAGCTGGACATTGTGATTTCCGGTCACCTGGTCGTGCAGGTCGGCGAGCACCGCTCGAAGCTTGGCCCCGGCGACAGTATTTATCTCGACTCCGGCACGCCCCACGGCATGATCGCCGTGGACGGAGAGGATGCGGTATTCTATGCGATTGTCCTGAATCCCTCGGGCGAGCCGGTGCCGGAATTCGATCTTCCCGGCGCACAGAGCTACAAGGTCGGCGCTTTCGCCGAATACAAGCCGACGAAGCGCGTGGAGGACTCGAAGGACCGCGTTTATCACAAGTTCATCGACGTTGTGGAAGACGAGAACGGCACGCCGACCTCGATCACCTTCAAGAATACCGACAGCTTCAATTTTGGCTTCGACCTCGTGGACGCGATTGCGGGACGGGAGCCCGATAAGCTCGCGATGCTGCACGTTTCGAAGGATCACAGCGAGCAGCGCTTCAGCTTCCGCGATATCAAGCGCCTCTCGAACCAGTGCGCGAACTATTTCAAGGCGCTCGGCATCCAGAAGGGCGACCGCGTCATCCTGATCCTGAAGCGGCACTGGCAGTTTTGGCCGATCATGATCGGTCTGAACAAGCTCGGTGCGATCGCGATTCCGGCGACGAACCAGCTTCTTGAGCATGATCTCGCGTATCGCTATGAAGCGGCAGGCATCTCGACGATCATCTGCACGGCGGACGGAGACGTCGCGAACCAGGCGGAGCTTGCGCTTAAGGGCTACGACGGCATGAAGAACAAGATCATCGTCAACGGCGAGCGCCCGGACTGGCACAATTTCAACGAGGAATACAAGCTGTACAGCACGCATTTCTACCGGACGGTCGATACGGCCTGCGGAAATGACCTGATGCTGATGTATTTCACTTCCGGCACCTCCGGTTATCCGAAGATCGCCGCACACAATTATAAATATCCGCTCGGACATTTCCACACCGCGAAATACTGGCACACCGTGGATCCCGAGGGACTGCATTATACGATTTCCGACACCGGCTGGGCGAAGGCCATGTGGGGCAAGCTCTACGGACAGTGGCTCGCGGAGGGCGCGATTTTCGTCTACGATTTCGACCGCTTCGACGCCGCCGACATCATGCCGATGTTTGCGAAATACAAAATCACGAGCTTCTGCGCACCGCCGACGATGCTCCGCATGATGATCAAGGAAGACATCGGAAAGTACGATTTCTCTTCGGTGAAGCACATGACGACGGCCGGCGAAGCGCTGAACCCCGAGGTCTACCGGCAGTTCGAGAAGCTGACCGGACTTCAGATCCGCGAGGGCTTCGGGCAGAGCGAGTCCACGATGATTATCGGCAATCTGATCGGGGCGAAGCACAAGATCGGTTCGATGGGCAAGCCCGCGCCGATCTACAAGGTCGAGCTTCATGATCCGGACGGCAATCCGGTGGAGCCTGGTGAAGTCGGCGAGATCGTCATCGACATCCGGGAAGGGCTTCCCTGCGGACTTGCGACCTGCTATTACCGGGATACGGAGAAGACCAACGAGACCTGGAAGGACGGCTGGTACCACACCGGCGATACAGCCTGGATGGATGAGGATGGCTATTACTGGTATGTGGGCCGCGTGGACGACATTATCAAGTCCTCCGGCTACCGGATCGGACCCTTCGAGATCGAATCGGTTATTATGGAGCTTCCGTATGTGCTCGAGTGCGGCGTATCCGCCGCGCCTGACGAGGTGAGAGGACAGATCGTCAAGGCTTCGATCGTGCTCACGAAGGGCACGGAGGGCACGGAGGAGCTCAAGAAGGAAATTCAGAATTACGTCAAGGTGCACACCGCGCCTTACAAATATCCGAGACTGGTGGTCTTTAGGGACGAGCTCCCGAAGACCGTCAGCGGAAAGATCATCAGAAGTCAGCTGTAAAGGAGGAAAAAGAGATGAGTCTTGACATCAGAATGGAACTTACACAGGCACCGAAGGCGAAGCCGGCGGACGAATCGAAGCTCGGTTTCGGACGGATCTTCACGGACCACATGTTCATGATGGACTATGAAGAGGGCAGGGGCTGGTATGATCTTCGGATCGTCCCCTACGGACCGATCCCGATCGACCCGGCATCGACGGTGCTGCATTACGGCGCGGAGATCTTCGAAGGCATGAAGGCGTACCGCCGCGTGGATGGCTCGATCGCCATGTTCCGGCCGGATGAGAACGGCAAGCGTATGAACAACAGCGCCGAGCGCCTGTGCCTGCCGGAAATCGACCCCGAGATGTGGATCGAAATTCTCGACACGCTTGTAAAGCTGGAGAAGGACTGGGTTCCGCACAGCGAAGGAACCTCTCTTTACATCCGCCCCTTTACCTTCGGCAATGATCCGCACCTCGGTGTGCATGCCGTGCATCATGCGACCTTTGTCTGCATCCTTTCCCCGGTCGGCGCCTACTATGCGGAAGGCATCAACCCGGTCAAGATCGCGATCGAATCAGACGACGTCCGTGCGGTCCGCGGCGGTACCGGCTATGCGAAATGCGGCGGCAACTACGCGGCGTCCCTTCGTGCCGGAAAGCGCGCGGAAGCGGCCGGATTCACGCAGGTTCTGTGGCTGGACGGCGTGGAAAGAAAGTATATCGAGGAAGTCGGCTCCATGAACGTGATGTTCAAGATCAACGATGAAATTGTTACGCCGAAACTGACAGGCTCCGTGCTTCCCGGCATTACGAGAAAGAGCTGCATCGAGCTTCTGAAGGCGCAGGGCGCAAATGTATCCGAGCGTCTGATCTCCGTCGACGAACTGATCGCGGCGGCGGAAGACGGCTCTCTTCAGGAAGCCTGGGGAACCGGCACCGCGGCGGTGGTCTCTCCGGTCGGCTGGCTCAGCTACAAGGGCAAGGAATACACGATCGGCGGCGGAAAGATCGGCGAGACGACGCAGAAGCTGTACGACACCCTGACCGGAATCCAGTGGGGCAAAATCCCGGATACCATGGGCTGGATTCACCCGGTATGCTGATCCTTCCTTCTGACGCAGTCATTCTCAGCCGCGAATAAAGGAGTACTGACTATGACTGAAATAAACGCTAAACGTATCAGCCTTTTTATGGGCCATTACGGTTCGGGGAAAACGAATATCGCGATCAATTACGCGCACCGGATCAGGCAGTCCGGAAAAGAGGTCGCTATCGCCGATCTCGATATCGTGAATCCCTACTTCCGTATGAAGGACAGCCAGGAGGAAATGCTGAAGGAGGGGATCGATGTCATCGCGCTTCCTTTCGCGAATTCCTCGGTGGACCTTCCGGCCCTTCCGTCGGCTGCCTATTCCCTGGTGCAGAACACCGCGCGCTATGCGGTTCTCGACATCGGAGGAGACGACCGGGGCGCGCTCGCGCTCGGACGCTTCACGCCGTACATCCGGGAGGAGAACAATTACGACGTCTTCTTCGTCGCGAACTTCTACCGTCCCTTAACAACGACGGCGGCGGACGCGATGGAGGTCATGCGGGAAATCGAAGCGGCTTCCGGCCTTCCCTTCACCGGGATCATCAATAATTCCAATCTCGGTGCGGAAACGACCGCCGCAACCGTGCTCGGGACGCTGGAACGGTGCGCGGAGCTTTCGAAGCTTTCCGGACTTCCGGTCGTGTTCACCAGCGTGCACGAGAGCCTTGAAGAAGAGCTCACGGGGCAAATTCCCAGGCTGTTTTCACTTCGGCTTCAACACCGCATTTTTGATTTGTAACCCCGAGCCTGCGATAAAAGATCGTGCCTGTGTTATGAAAAACATTTTCGAGCCGAGGGTTATCGTATGTCCTCTGAGGAGTATTCGGAGTCATGACGAAGAGGACATACGATCTCGCAGGCGAGTTCAGCATAACCCCGCAGGCGAGTTTAGTATAATACCTCGCAGGCGAGATTCAGAAATGAGAGGAGTATTCTATGGCTAAAGTAACATTTGAAACCGACATCTGCAAGGGCTGCGGATTGTGCGTCAACGCCTGTCCGAAGCATATCCTGCAGATCGCGAAAGACAAGATCAACAAGAAGGGCCATTCTCCTGCCGAGTGCATCGACGAATCACAGTGCATCGGCTGCGCGAGCTGTGCCATGATGTGCCCGGACTGTGTGATCACGGTAGAAAGGTAAGGTGAAAGTATGGCGGAAAAAGTACTTATGAAAGGCAATGAAGCGATTGCGGAAGCGGCGCTTCGGGCGGGCTGCCGTCACTATTTCGGTTACCCGATTACCCCTCAGACCGAGCTTGCGGCCTATATGGCCAAGCGCATGCCGAAGATCGGCGGCGTTTTCCTTCAGGCGGAGTCGGAAATTTCGGCGATCAACATGGTCTACGGCGTGAGCTCCACCGGCAAGCGCGTCATGACCTCCAGCTCCTCGCCGGGCGTCTCCTTAAAGCAGGAGGGCATCAGCTATATCGCCGGTGCGGATCTGCCGGCACTGATCGTGAACGTGCAGCGCGGCGGCCCCGGTCTTGGCGGCATCCAGCCTTCCCAGTCCGATTATTTCCAGGCCACGAAGGGCGGCGGACACGGCGACTATCATCTGATCGTCCTGACCCCGGCATCCGTGCAGGAAATGGCGGATCTGACGGCGCTCGCCTTTGACCTTGCGGACAAGTATCGCATGCCCTCGATGCTCCTTGCGGACGGCACGCTTGGCCAGATGATGGAGCCCGTGGAGCTTCCGGAAGAAGAGCCGCATCTGATTGAAAAGCCCTGGGCCGTGACCGGCACGGAAATGAAACGCGAGCACAATATCATCAACTCCCTGTATCTCGTTCCGGAAGTTCTCGAGAAGTCCAATGAGGAGCGCTTCGAACGCTACAAAAAGATCGAGGAAGAGGAAGTCCGTTACGAAGAATACATGATGGATGACGCGGAGTACGGTCTCGTGGCCTTCGGCATTGCGGCCCGTGTCGCGAAGAACGCGGTCGTTGCTTTAAGACAGCAGGGCGTGAAGGCCGGCCTCATCCGTCCGATCACGGTCTGGCCCTTCCCGAAGAAGGTGATTCGCGAGGCGGCAGACCGGGTGAAGGCCTTCATCTCCGTCGAGCTTTCGATGGGCCAGATGATTGAGGATGTGAAGCTTGCGGAAGAATGCAGAAAGCCCGTTTACCTCTGCAGCCGTTCCGGCGGCATGATCCCGGATCCGGAGCAGATCATCACACTCGTCAAAGAACTGGAAGGAGGGAACAACTGATGGCAGTCGTATTTCAGAAACCTCATGCACTGACTGACAAAGAGCTGCATTACTGCCCGGGATGTACCCACGGCATTATTCATCGTCTCGTGGCGGAAGCCATCGATACGCTTGGAATTGAAGGACAGACGATCGGCGTGGCGCCGGTCGGATGCGCCGTCATGGCCTACGACTATTTCCGCTGCGATATGGTCGAAGCCGCGCACGGCAGAGCGCCGGCGGTGGCGACGGGCCTGAAGCGTTCGCTTCCGGACAACGTGATTTTCACCTATCAGGGCGACGGCGACCTGGCCTCGATCGGTATGGCGGAAATCGTTCATGCGGCGACGAGAAACGAAAACATCACCGTGATCTTTGTCAATAACGCGATCTACGGCATGACCGGCGGCCAGATGGCGCCGACGACGCTTCCCGGGCAGGTCACTCAGACCTCTCCCTACGGACGTGATGTCGCGACGGCCGGTTATCCGATCAAGGTCTCGGAGCTTCTGTCCGCGCTCGACGCGCCGGCCTACATTGCCCGTGTAGCCGTGAATAACGTAAAGAACGTCAGAAACGCGAAGAAGGTCATCGAGAAGGCCTTTAAGAACCAGATCGAGAAGAAGGGCTTCTCTCTTGTCGAGGTCGTTTCCTCCTGCCCGACCAACTGGGGCATGACGCCGGAGAAGGCGCTTCAGTGGGTGGAAGACAAGATGATTCCGTATTACCCCTTAGGCGTTTACAGAGATAAAACAGAAGAGGAGGCATAAAGCATGACGACACAGATTTTAATCGCCGGATTCGGCGGACAGGGCGTGCTTTTCGCCGGCAAGCTTCTGGCTTACAAGGGACTGGTGGACGGCAAGCAGCTGTCCTGGCTTCCGAGCTACGGCCCGGAAATGCGCGGCGGCACCGCGAACTGCAGCGTTATCCTTTCGGATGATCCGGTCGGATCGCCGATCGTTTCCCATCCGGACGTCCTGATCGCGATGAATCTGCCGTCTCTCGAGAAGTATGAGGATACGGTGGTGCCGGGCGGCATGATCCTCGTGGAATCCACGCTGATCGAGAAGAAGGTTGCGCGTGACGATGTGAAGGTCTTCTATGTGCCTGCGACGAAAATGGCACAGGACATGGGGGCGCCGACGCTCGCCAACATGATCATGGTCGGCAAGCTGATCCGCGAGTGCGAGGCCGTGAACGACGGCCACATCGAGGAAACCCTGCACAAGGTGGTCTCGGCCCGTCATCAGGACCTGTTTGATATCAACAAGAAAGCCATTCAGGCCGGCATGGACCTCGAGGGCTGAAGGGAGAAAGAGAGTATGGTAAAATTAACTTTAGGCGTGGACGGCATGATGTGCAACATGTGCGAATCTCATGTGAATGATGCGATTCGCAATGCGTTCAAGGTGAAAAAGGTGGAGTCTTCGCATAAGAAGAATGAAACCGTGATTATCTGCGAGGAAGAAATTCCGGAGGAGAAGATTGCCGCCGTTATCGGAGAAACCGGTTACAAGGTGACTTCCTATAAGGCAGAACCTTACGAAAAGAAGGGACTGTTCGGAAGATAAGCCGCATTATAAGGCCTAAAAGAAGGAAACCGCAGGATTCATACCGGCGTCTGCCGGTACACCTGCGGTTCCTTTTTTACTGCAGAACTTCGCCTGAGAAAAAGATCATTGCGGTTTTTCGCGCTGATTCCGGCGGCAATATATCCGTACCCGGCCATCTTCTTCATGGGTGTGAAGTTCATATAATTTGAGCCGTGCATGGCTATGATGCCGATGCTGCTTTTTCGTTTTTCTTTTCAGGAGAATGGATTGCAAGATTGATTCCTCCGTTCCCGCACTTGTCGGTTTCGAAACTGTAATATTCACTTCTTGTTTTCATCAGTTCTTTCATGATCTTTCTTTCCTTTCAGAGTTGTTTCCGGCGCTTTTCTTCCACATGCCGGTGGAGTAGAATACTATGCCGATGAAAAAGGGCGTAAATCCCGCGATCGCGTCTCCGAGCCAGAAGCCGTAATGCTTCATGCCGAGCGCCAGCCCGAAGAGCAGCGCAAGTCCGATCCGCATGACGACACCGTCCAGTATCGCCGTGACGAAGTTGATTCTGTAATTTCCGGAGCCGTTGATCAGCGCGTTCATGACGGCCCGAAGCGCGCTTCCGACAAAAAGCAGAACGGCGATCGGAATATAGCCGCGGGCGATATCAAGGACATCCGAGTCTCCTGTGCTGGTGAAAATGCTGAAGATCTGTTCCGGGAAAAGAGCAATCAGAATCGAACAGACAGCTGCAATCACAAGTGTTATGATCAGCACATTCCGGAGAATTTTCTTTACCCGGTCAAATTCTCCGGCGGCGATATTCTGACCGACCATGGTCGAACCCGCCGTGTTCATCGCGGTCGATACCAGGTTCGCAATGCTGCCGATTTTATTCGCAATGCCGGCAAAGGCGGAAACTGCGACGCCGTAGGAGTTGATGAAAGAGTTGACGAACATCTTGCTGACCTGGATGGAGGCGGTCTTGATCGCCATCGGAGTTCCGAGCTTCACAAGAGCACCCAGCATTTCCCGATCCCAGCGGACAAAATCGGAGAGTTTCATGTTCAGAGAGAAACGTTCACGGTTTCTGTACAGGAAAATCGTACAGGTGATGAAGCTGATGGCCTGAGACAGAATGGTGGCCAGAGCGGCGCCGCCCGCGCCCATCTTAAAAAGAGCAACAAAGAGGATGTCAAGGACAAGGTTGGCAACGGCCGAGATACTGATAAAGATGAAGGGGTGCTTCGAGTCCCCCATGCCGCGCAGAATCGCGCTGACCATATTGTATCCATAGACGAATACCAGTCCGAGCATACTGATGAAAGAGTAGGCAACAGCGCCGGACCAGGCTTCTTCGGGCGTTCTCATGAGTCTCAGCAGGCCTTTCTGAAACAGGATGCCGACAATGCTCAGAATAACGGCGGCGGCAAGCAGAAAGCCGCCCGCTGTTCCGACAAAACGTCCGATCTTGTCCTGCTCCCTGCGCCCGATGTATTTGGCGATCAGCACCTGCATGGCGTTCGCAAAGCCCATGACGATAAAGGTCAGAAAGTGTACAACGTCACCGCCGACGGAGACGGCAGAAATTCCGGCTTTCCCGAGCACTTTTCCGACGACCATCATGTCGACCATGTTGTAGACGACCTGCAGAAGGTTCGAGAGGAAAAGAGGAGACGCGAACACAATCAGCTGTTTTGTGATATTTCCTTTGGTAAAATCACGGATTCCTGCCTTGGCCATTATCGGTTTCCTCCTTCCTGACGATTCTCTTCAAAGATATTGCTTTCCTTGAAAGAAATGGAGTTCCTGCCGCGCCGGATCGTCGTTTTCCAGCTGTGCTTTTCACCCTGTCTGGTCAATGGGACCTTCTGCCCCCAGGCGTCCGGTTCTTCGACCGGCGCGTAATTCCCTGCGAGTATGTCTTCGCACATACGGATCGCTGTCGGAAGGCAGTCCTTATCGAGCGGAGCGCCGAAGGCGCGGTAGTCGTGATGACCGTTCCAGATACCGTCGTAGCGATCTTTCAAAGACTCGATTTTTCTGAGTCCGCGAAGCGCCGATTCAACCGGTGCCCCCATTAGGAAAAGACTGAAATTCAGTGCGTCACCGGCGATCAGCGTCCGGGTCATTTCATCGAGAAAGACCATTTCGCCCGGTGCGTGTCCGGGGCATTCGTAGGCAGTAACGATTCTGCCGCCGCCAAGGTCGAACTGCATGCCGTCTGTCAGTTCGCGGATCACGGGCATTTTTGTATCCGGGGCTGGTTCGCGAAGATCTACATTGATATCGTAGGGATACAGATGAAACATGGTGTAGGGATTCCCGATGCAGTCCTTCTGACGGGCTGCGATGCGCTCGGTGTCAAAGCGCCTTTTTTCCAGCGGGTAGGGCATGTCCTGACCGAGCTCCTTCCGGTTGATCCAGATCTCGTCAAACTGGCGGACATTGCCGCTGTGGTCAGGATGATTATGACTGATGACGGTAATGAGAGGCTTGTCTGTCAGCATCTCGACAGCGCCGCGCAGATCGCCGACGCCCATGCCGCAGTCAATGAGCATGGCCTTTTCACTTCCGATAAGCAGATACATGCTTGCAAGATCAAACTCATCAATTTCCCAGGTGTCTTTCTTGAACTGTACCATCGGGTACAGTCTGGTAAGTTCTGTCATGGTATGTGCTCCTTTCTTTGCGGACCGAAGCCAGCCCTTTCATAATGTGTTCTATAGATGTTCTATCTAATTTCATGATAACACATACATATTTCATTGTCAAGTGCTTTAAAAGAACTTGACAAATGAAACAGATTTGATTATCATATAGTTATCACATACAACAAGAGGACAACATCCGGAATAAAGTCGTATTTACGGGAAGGAGCAAAGGGCATCATGGACTCAAGAGAAGCGAAATATATGAAGATTTCCGATGAACTCCGTACTGAGATCGTACTTGGAAAATTGAAGGAAGGCGCCTTCCTTCCTACGGAAATGGAACTGATGCGTCTGTTTGACGCGGGACGGTCGACCGTGCGGCACGCACTGGCCATATTAAAGGAAGAAGGATTGATTGAGATCCGGAAAGGAAGCGGTTCTGTCGTACTGTCTCGCCCGGAGGGCATCCTGATTCAGCGCCCTGGCCGCGGGATGAATTCCTTTTCTGTCGAGTATCACACGGAAAACTACAGCGGTTCAGCAGTTACCTCCGCGGCGATAGAGGAGGTGGACGCGGACGAAAAAACGGCAGAACGGCTCGGCCTTAAGCCGGGAAGCGGAGTGTATCGGATTCAGAGAATCTGGAGCATTGAGAGCGTACCGTATAACTATATGGTCCAGTTTCTTCCGGCGGATCTTTTTCCGATGCTGCGGGAGAAGATGAAAAACAGCGGAAGAATCGCGGATATTATGCGTGAAAGCTACGGACTTGTGCCGGAACGCGCCGAAGAGCATATCAGTGCGAAAAACGCGGATTTTATCGAAGCAAACCTGCTGAATGTGGAGATCGGAACAGCGCTTCTTTACACCTATCGCCTCGGCTTCTGTAAAAAGGGCATCTATGAATTTGCCGAGTTTTATGGAAATCCGGCATATACAGGATATGTTGCGCAGCTTGAGGAGCTGTGAAAAGACGAATTCTGATCCGAAGAAAGGAAGAAAAATGTGGAGTTTATCTGAACGCACCTGTGTTTTTGCGGGCGGAACCGGAGAAATCGGGAAAGGCGCCGGGCATAACTTCCGTGAAATTGACCCGCAGTACGGCGATACCATCCGGCGAAGCTTCGATTACGCGGATCGGTGGATTCAGAGCCGTTTCGACAGTTAATCCGTCTTAAGACAAGAAATCGGCATAAAAAACACCTTCCTCCTGCTTTCGGTCTTTTCAGGAAGAAGGTGTTTTTCTGTCTGCTTTTCTGTCAGGCCTCTTCCGCGAGGTTGACGGTTTCGGAATCGGCGTTTTTCTTCACGCTTTCGATGCCGTTCTTGCAGCCGGCTTTGGATTTGTAGCCTTCGCTTGCAAGGATGTTCTCGCCGTTCGGGGCTTTCAGACGGAAACGGAATTCACCGGCTTTGTCCAGATAAATCTCGAATTTCGGATGTTTTTCTTTGGCAAAGCCTTCCACGGTCTGATCTTCGACTGCGGCAATGGGAGCGTTCTTGGTAACGCTGGCGATGCCGTTCTCACAGGATTTCAGCGCGGAGTAGTTTTCGGATGTACCGATGATTTCTCCGTTTCCGGCCTTGAGGCTGAAGCGGAACGCACCGGTCTTGGTCTGCTTGATTACATATTTTCCCATGGCTTTGACCTCCACATATAAGATTAAATTTAGTATATGTTGATTTTGATTCTTTGTCAATAATGCAATTTGATTTTTTCGAAAATAATTCATTATCTGTATCACTTGCACAAACATTTTGCCGTGCTTCAGAGAGAAAAGAGGCAAATAATGAATTCTTTGTGAGGAAAGAGGCAAAAGATTGACGAATTCCGGAAAATCCTGTAAAATAATAAGGTCCTGTCATGGACGAATACGAAAAGGACAGAGGGTTCATGAAGAAAGATAAAAATACCGCGGAGAATAAGCCAAAAAAGAGAACAGCGCTGAAGGTGATCCTGGTCCTGCTTCTGGTCGTCTTCGGCGGTGTCTTCGCCTATTCTCTGTACATGGTGATTGATTATTACGGAAACGCGCATGAGGAGCAGGGCGTGATCGACGACCTGAAGGAATACGCGGCCTCCGTTTCCGCGGAGGAAGCAGCGGCGGGTCTTGATATCACACTGCCGGAAGGCGAGGGCTCTGGCTCCGGCGCTGTGAAGGGCGAAGGCGGAGAGGAAGGCGGAACCGGCACCTCGGGAAAGCCCTTCGTGTCCCAGTACGCGGCCTTCCATGACATCAATCCGGACTATGTCGGCTGGCTGTACCTCGAGGGAACGAAAATCGATTATCCGGTCATGTATCGTCCGGATGACCCGGAGTACTATTCCAGGCGGACGATTTACGGCACGGATTCCCGCGGCGGCACGCCCTTTGTCGGGCCCGGTGCCTCGATCGACGACGACTGCTTCTACATCTACGGCCATAATATGTCGAGCGGCCTGTTCTTCGGGACGCTGAATTACTACATGGATGAGGAATTCGGCCTGTCGCACCCGACCTTCACCTTTGAGACGCTGACCGAGCGCCGCGTCTACGAGATCTTCGCGGTTCACAAGACGAAACTGATCTTCCCGGGCTGGGGCTTCGTATACTACGGTTACGGCGGCACGCTCTCGGAGAAGGAATTTGACTATTTCACCTCCACGCTGATCAATGAATCACTGTATGACTTCGGTGTGACGCCGGAGTACGGAGACCAGCTGATCGTACTTTCGACCTGCAGCTATCACGTGGATACCGGACGCTTTGCCGTGATTGCGCGGCGGATTGAATAGTTTCAGACCTTATTGATGCCCGGCGGGGGATGACTTCCTTCGCCGGGCAAACTTTCCGGAGTTCCTGTAATTTTTGCTTGTGGATTGAAGGCAAATGGTTTATAATATAAAGGCTTGTGTGGAGATATTAAGAGCGATGGCAGAAGTTTACAGAACCGTATACCGTCAGGGCTATGGTGAATACGAGGAGAAGAAGTCGCGGTTCCTTTCGGAAGTCCGTCATGTGGAGTCCGAAGAGGAAGCGCTTCTTGTGCTGTCGGAAATCCGCAAAAAGCACTATGATGCCAGACATCACTGCTATGCCTATATTCTGGGGAAAAAGTCAGAGCTGAAGAAAAGCTCGGACGACGGGGAACCGTCCGGAACGGCCGGCCATCCGATGCTCGCCGTACTGGAGGGCGAAGGCCTTACCGATACCATCATCGTCGTAACCCGATATTTCGGCGGGACGCTTCTCGGAACCGGCGGCCTCGTGCGTTCCTACACGAAATCGGCGAAGGACGGCGTGGAGAAGGCGGTGATCGCCGACTGGCGGATGGCGGATCTTCTGAAGATCCGCTCGGATTATACGCTGTTCGGAAAGATCCGGTATCTCGCGGAATCCGAGAACCTCGTGCCCGGAGAAATCACCTATACGGACATGGTGGACATGGTTCTTCCGGTGCCGGAGGAACGGACCGCCGAAATCAGAAAGAAAATCACCGAGCTCACGGCCGGACGCGCCGTGATCACGGATGAAAAAAAACAGTATTTCGCTGAAATCGAAGGACAGACCGTGTATCTTCAGGAAGAAGCGTAAGTAAAGCGGAGGAAAAACATTTAATGAAGAGAGAAGATGTCAGAAACGTCGCGATCATTGCCCACGTCGACCATGGTAAAACCACGCTGGTCGACGGACTTTTGAAGCAGAGCGGCGTTTTCAGGGATAATCAGGAAGTGGTGGAGCGCGTGATGGACTCCAATGATATCGAGAGAGAGCGCGGCATTACCATTCTGAGCAAGAATACGGCGGTATATTATAAAGGCGTGAAGATCAACATCGTCGACACCCCCGGTCACGCGGATTTCGGCGGCGAAGTCGAGCGCGTACTGAAGATGGTGGACGGCGTTGTGCTGGTGGTCGACGCCTTTGAAGGCGCAATGCCGCAGACGAAGTTCGTATTGAGAAAAGCGCTCGAGCTCGACCTTTCCGTCGTGGTCTGCATCAACAAGATCGACCGGCCGGAGGCGCGTCCCGAAGAGGTGATCGACGAGGTCCTCGAGCTTCTGATGGACCTTGACGCGAATGAAAAGCAGCTTGAGGCACCGTTCGTTTTCGCGTCCGCGAAGGCCGGTTATGCACTGAAGAATCTTGACGATACCCCGGAGAATCTCGCGCCGCTCTTTGACGCGATCATCGATACGATTCCGGCGCCGGAGGGCGAGCCGGAGGAGCCGATGAAGGTGCTGATTTCCACGATCGACTACAATGAATACGTCGGCCGGATCGGTATCGGCAAAATCGAAGACGGCACGCTGTCCGTCAATCAGGAATGCATCCTTGTCAACGCGCATGATATCAGCAAGCGCGAAAAGATCAAGATCAGCAAGCTGTACCAGTTCGACGGCCTTTCCCGCGTCGAGTGCCGGGATGCGAAATTCGGCGATATTGTGGCGATTTCCGGCATTTCGGACGTCGCGATCGGTGATACGATCTGTTCGCCGCTTGATACGGAGCCCATTCCCTTCCAGAAGATTTCGGAGCCGACGATCTCCATGGATTTCCTCGTGAACGATTCGCCGCTCGCCGGTACGGAGGGCAAGTATGTGACTTCCCGCCACATCCGCGACCGTCTGTTCCGCGAGCTGAATACCGACGTCTCGCTTCGCGTGGAGGAGACGGATTCCACGGACTGCTTCAAGGTTTCGGGACGCGGCGAGCTGCATCTTTCCGTCCTGATCGAGAACATGCGCCGGGAAGGCTATGAATTTGCGGTGTCGAAGCCCGAGGTCATCACGAAGAAGGATGAACGCGGCCGCACACTGGAGCCGATGGAGCAGGTCTACATCGACGTTCCGGAGGAGTTCTCCGGCGCGGTCATCCAGAAGCTCGCGCAGAGAAAGGGAGAGCTTCTCGGCATGGGAGCCGGACAGGGCGGATATACGAGGCTCGAGTTCCAGATCCCCTCGCGCGGACTCATCGGCTACCGGGGCGATTTCATGACCGACACCAAGGGCAACGGCATCATGAATACGATTTTTGACGGCTATGATCTCTACCGCGGCGATATCAGCTACCGCAAGCAGGGCTCGATCATCGCCTTTGAGACCGGCGAATCGATCACGTACGGGCTCTTTAACGCGCAGGAACGCGGCATTCTCTTTATCGGCCCGGGCGAGCGGGTCTATGCCGGCGAAGTGATCGGGCAGACCGGACACACCGAAGACGTGGAGGTCAACGTCTGCAAGACGAAGAAGCTCACGAATACCCGTGCCTCGGGCTCGGACGACGCGCTGCGTCTGGTGGCGCCGAAGGTCATGAGCCTCGAGCAGTGCATGGACTTTATCGATACGGACGAGCTTCTCGAAGTGACCCCCACGCATCTCAGAATCCGCAAGAAGATTCTGGACCCGACCATGAGAAAGAGGGCATCCTTTAAGAAATAACCGCGAAAAAGCGCGGCGAAGAGTTGACAGGAGGTTTCCATGGACAATACGAAAATCCTGATGGTGGATGATGAAGACCGGATGCGGAAGCTGGTGAGCGATTTCCTGAGCCGGGAAGGCTACAAGGTCATCGAAGCCGCGGACGGAGAACAGGCGCTGAAGAAATTCTTTGAGGACAAGGAAATTGCGCTGGTGATTCTGGATGTCATGATGCCGAAGCTGGACGGCTACGGCGTGCTGGAGGAAATCCGCCGCTACAGCAAGGTTCCGGTCATGATGCTGACCGCGAAGGGCGAGGAGCAGGACGAGCTTCGCGGCTTCAAGCTCGGCGTCGATGAGTATGTGGTGAAGCCTTTTTCTCCGAAGGTGCTGGTGGCGCGCGTCAACGCCATCCTGCGAAGAAACATGAAGGAGGACGAGGACCTTCTGACCGCAGGCGCGATTGTCGTCGACAAGAAGGCGCATACCGTGAAGATCGACGGCGAGCCTGTCGAGCTTTCCTTCAAGGAATTCGAGCTTCTCACTTATTTTATCGAAAATACCGGCATTGCGCTTTCCCGCGAGAAGATCCTGAACAACGTCTGGAATTACGACTATTTCGGCGACGCGCGCACTATTGATACGCACGTCAAGAAGCTTCGCAGCAAGATGGGAAAACGGGAAAACTATATCCATACCGTCTGGGGCATCGGCTACAAATTTGAGGTGGAAGAGGAAGCATGAAGCACTATCTCTCGCTTCGGATGCGGGTGTTCATGATCTTCTTCGGCGTGGTGATCCTGATCATCGGGATTTTTTTCGTCGCGAACCGCTTTTTCTGGGGCAATACCTACATCCGGGAGAACCGGAACGCCCTCCTGAAAACCTATGAGGAGCTCGCGGCGATGGTGGCCGACTCCGGTACGACCGAGGAAATGCTGCAGGACAAGGTGAAGAGCGCCCGCCTGCAGAATATCACCTTCGCGCTCGAAGGCAACCGGGAGTGGGATTTCCCGACCTTTACGCAGCGGACGGTGGCGCCCTACGAGCAGGAATTCTTAAGGGAGCGGCTGATGGCGGATTTCCTGATTCCGAACTCGGAAGGCGTGAAGATCCTGCAGGAAACGGAGGACTACACGCTGCAGCGGGTGGAGCTCGCATCCGGAGACAGCTATCTGGAGATCTACGGCTATATGCCGGATGCCTCCGGAAATGAAAAGAAATTCATTCTGTCCCTGCCGCTGCACAACATCATGCTGGCCTCAAAATTTTCAAACCGCACCTTTGTGTGGCTCTCGCTGATCCTCGTGATCGCGACGGCGCTGATCGTGAATTTCCTGACGGAGCGGATTACCGAGCCGATCTACCAGCTGACGGAGATTTCGAAATCCATGTCGCATCTTGATTTCTCCCAGCGCTATACCGGCGACAAGCACGACGAAATCGGCGTGCTCGGAAACAATATGAACGAAATGTCATCCCAGCTCGAGCGCGCCTTTCTGCAGCTGCAGATGGCGAATGAAAAGCTGCAGCAGGACATTAAGGAAAAAGAGGAAGTCGACGCCATGCGGAAGGACTTCATATCCAACGTTTCGCATGAGCTGAAGACGCCGATCGCCCTGATTCAGGGCTACGCGGAGGGTCTGAAGGAGATTGCATCGGACGATCCCGAATCCGCCGCCTACTACTGCGACGTCATTTCGGACGAGGCCGATAAGATGAACCGGATGGTCCGGAAGCTGACGACGCTGAACCAGCTCGAGTTCGGCGAAGACGGGCTGACAATCGAGCCCTTCGACGTGATGGATATGATCCGCTCCCTCGTGCGCGGCTCGAAGAAAATGCAGGAAGAGCACCATGCGAAGGTGACGGTGGACGGACCGGAAAGCATGATGGTTCTCGGCGATGCCTTCAAAATCGAAGAGGTGGTCAACAATTACTACAGCAACGCGATGAACCATCTGGAGGACCCCTACGAAATCGTCTTCCGGCTGGATGATCTGGGACCGAACATCCGGATTTCCGTGAAGAACACGGGCGAGAACATCCCGGAAGAGGAGCTTTCGAAGATCTGGATCAAATTCCACAAGGTGGATAAGGCCCGGACGCGCGCCTACGGCGGATCCGGGATCGGGCTTGCGATTGTAAAGGCGATCATGGACGCACACGGACACGAGTTCGGCGTCTATAACGAGCCGGACGGCGTGGTCTTCTGGTTTGAACTTCAGAAGGCGCCGGAAGAGGCTTAAGGAGGGACGATTATGCCTGCGATTACCGGAAAATGGGAAGAGGCGCTGGCGCCGGAGTTTAAAAAGCCCTATTACCGCGCGCTGTACAATACGATCCGACAGGAATATCATACGCATGTGGTCTATCCGCCGTCCGACGAGATCTTTACCGCCTTCCACCTGACGCCTCTTGAGAAGGTGAAGGTCGTGATCCTCGGACAGGACCCTTACCATGAGCCCGGTCAGGCGCACGGACTCAGCTTTTCCGTGAAGCCCGGGATCGAGATTCCGCCGTCCCTCGTGAATATTTATCAGGAGCTGCATGACGATCTCGGATATCCGATTCCAAAGAGCGGGTATCTGGTTCACTGGGCCGAGGAGGGCGTCCTGATGCTGAATACGCTTCTGACCGTCAGAGCGCATCAGGCCTTCTCCCACAAGGATATCGGCTGGCAGGAGTTTACGGATGCCGCGATCCGGGCCGTCGACCGGGAGAACCGGCCGATCGTCTTCATCCTCTGGGGGCGCCCGGCTCAGGAAAAGAAGCGGCTGATTACCAATCCGGAGCGGCTGATTATCGAATCGCCGCATCCGAGTCCCTTATCCGCCTACCGCGGATTCTTCGGCTCAAAGCCCTTTTCACGCGCGAACGACTGGCTGGTTTCGCACGGCGAGACCCCGGTGGACTGGGAAATCAAAGACAATCAGGAACAGGAGGAGACCCAATGACGACACTTGACATTCATGAAAACGGACTGTATCTCGTGATTGAAATCCGGGATGACGGCGACGTGCGGCTGATGCACTTTTCCTGCCTCCCCTACGGGAAGAAGGAAAACTGGGGAAAGGATCGCTACCAGACGCTGGTGGAGGTGCAGCTTTCCGGACAGGACCGTCCCGGCGAGCGGCAGGGCAATAAATTTGAAATCACTTCTCCGGGAAACCGGCTGAAATATCTTTCGCATACCGACTTCCGGAACCAGACCGGACGGCTCATTACCGTCACGCAGGAGGATCCGGAGACGAAGGTGCAGGTGACGAGCTTCCTGCAGTTCATGGGAGAGCTTCCCATCGTCCGCTCCTGGTCGGAAATCGTGAACTGCGGCACCGAAGAGCAGGGCCTCGAGTATCTCTCGAGCTTTGTGCTTTCGGACATCATGAAGGAGGGCGTGAAGCCTTACGGCGACAAGCTTTCCGTGAAGGTGCCGAACAATTCCTGGTGCCGGGAAATGCAGTGGGTCGACTATGACGCCGTCACACTGGGCCTCACGCAGGCCCTGCCGGACTGGGATACGCACAGCTCGAAGCCGGCAGTCTTCTCGAACACCGGCAACTGGTCCACCAAGGAATTCCTGCCGATGGGCTATATCGAAAACACCGAATGCGGCAATAATCTCTTCTTCCAGATCGAGCACAACGGCTCCTGGCAGTGGGAGATCGCGGATCATCCGGGGCAGATCTACCTCGCCCTTTCCGGTCCGAACGAAGTCTATCATCATTTCTGGAAGAACCTGAAGCCGGGCGATTCCTTTACCTCGGTGATGACGGCGGTCGGTTCCTCCTTCGGCGGATTTGAGACCGCGATTCAGAACCTGACCGCGTACCGGCGCATGATCCGGCGGCCGAACGCGGACAACGAGAAGCTGCCGATCATCTTCAACGACTACATGAACTGCCTCTTCGGCGATCCGACGACGGAGAAGGAGCTTCCCCTGATTGACGCCGCGGCCGAGATGGGCTGCGAATACTATGTGATCGACGCCGGCTGGTACGCCGACGGCGACTGGTGGAACGGCGTCGGGGAGTGGAAGCCGAGCGCGAAGCGCTTCCCGGAGGGACTGCCGAAGCTGATCCGCTATATCCGGGAAAAGGGCATGGTTCCGGGACTGTGGCTGGAACTGGAGGTCATGGGCATCAACTGCCCGAAGGTTCCGGAGACGGACGACAGCTGGTTCTTCATGCGGCACGGAAAGCGCGTGTACGACAGAGGCCGCTTCCAGCTTGATTTCAGGAACCCTGCGGTCATCGCCCACGCGAACGAGGTCATTGACCGGCTGGTAAATGAATACGGCATCGGCTATATCAAGATGGATTACAATATCGAGCCCGGCATCGGGACAGAAACCGACGCCGATTCCTTCGGCGACGGCCTGATGCAGCATGAGAGAGCCTACCTGAAATGGCTCGACGATACCTTCCAAAAGTACCCGGATCTCGTGATCGAGAACTGTTCCTCCGGCTCGATGCGGATGGACTGGGCGATGCTTTCGCGCTATTCGATTCAGTCCTCATCCGATCAGACGGTCTACACGAATTACGCCTCGATTTCGGCGAATTCCCCGACCGCGCTGACCCCCGAGCAGTCGGCGGTCTGGAGCTATCCCTTACGGACGGGCGACCGCGAGGAAGTGGTCTTCAATATGGTGAACGCCCTGCTTCTTCGGATTCACCAGAGCGGACATCTTGCGGAAATCGATCCCGAAAGGAAGGCGCTTGTAAAGGAAGCGCTCGACCTGTACAAGACGATCCGCCCCGATATCCGGAAAGGCCTGCCGTTCTTCCCGCTCGGTCCCTCGAAATTCGACGATGAATGGGTCGTTTCCGGGCTTCGGGCTGAAAACAGGAATTATATCGCCGTCTGGCGCCGGGGCGCCAAAAAGGCCAAAATTTCGCTTCCTGTGGCGCATCTTAAGGGAAAAGACGCGAAGATCCGCTGCATTTATCCTTCCTACCACGAGGCGCCGCTTTCCTGGTCGAAGGAAACGGGGCTTATGACAGCCGTTCTTCCGGAAAACGTTTCCGCCCGGCTGTTCCTGCTGGAGGAAGAGTAATATTGTCGTCATAAACCGATACTTTCCGGTTCTTCGGAGCCGGAAAGTCGAGAAATAAAGGAGCAGATATGAATTTCTTAAACTGGCTGAGAGTGGTTGTGCTCGGCCTTGTCGAAGGCATCACCGAGTGGCTGCCGATTTCTTCCACCGGACACCTGATCATTCTGAACGAACTCTGGAAGGGTGATCCGGCGGTCTTTACGGAAGCCTATACGGAGATGTTTGACGTGATCATCCAGCTTGGCGCGATTCTGGCGGTCTGTACGGTCTTTTTCCACAAGCTGAATCCGTTTTCCTATCAGAAGTCCAAAAAGAAAAAGCGTGCGACCTGGATTCTGTGGGCCAAGGTGATCGTGGCGGTCCTTCCGGCGGCCGTGATCGGCGTCCTGTTCGATGATTTCCTGGACCAGCACCTCTTCAAATGGTATGTCGTCGCGATCATGCTGATCATCGTCGGCGCGGCCTTCATCCTGATTGAACGCCTGCACCGGAAGGACCCGTCCGTGATCCGCCTCTCGGAAATGTCGTTTCCCACGGCGCTTCTCATCGGCTGCTTCCAGATTCTCGCGCTGATTCCCGGAACCTCGCGCTCCGGCATTACGATTATCGGCGCGCTGCTTCTCGGCTGCAGCCGTTATATCGCGACGGAGTTCACCTTTTATCTCGCCATTCCGGTCATGTTCGGCGCGAGCGCGCTGAAGCTCGTGAAGTACTTCATGGACGGCGGCTCCTTTACAACAACGCAGGGCGTCGCGCTGGCGCTCGCGATGGTGGTGGCCTACGCGGTTTCGATCTTCATCATCAAATTCCTGATGGCCTATGTGAAGCGGCATGACTTCAAATCCTTCGGCATTTACCGCATCGTTCTCGGATTTGTGGTGATCATCCTTTTCGGATTCATTCTCTAAGAAAGGCCGGAGGAAGGGGCCTCATTCCCCCGGTTCTCCGGAAAAATATGAAAAAGTTTTTGTTGAAATTATCAGGCCCGGTGCTGGCGGTGCTTCTTGCGATGATGCTGCCGCTTTCCGCTTTTTCCTCGGAAGACGCCGGGAGCAGCGAAGAGAATACGTCGTTAAGCGAAGCGCATACGGAAGAGGAATCTCCTTCGGACGAAACGCCTTCCAGTGGAAGCGAAACGCCCGGCGAAGAGTCCGTTTCGCATCAGGAGGAATCCAAGGCTTCCGAACCGGCAGGCGAAGAGTCCGGGGAATCCGCCTCGCATCAGGAGGAATACAAAACTTCCGAAAATGCGGGCGACTCTCCGAAAGAAGAGGAAAACCCGCCGGCACCCCCGGCAGATTCTTCCGC
>CAMPAR010000010.1 GCA_946632055.1 uncultured Lachnospiraceae bacterium | reverse complement strand
ACATCCATGATCATCCATTCGGGCTTGTTGCCGGAAGTCAGGAAGGCCTCCATCACTTCCACACGCTTGCTGAGTTTTCCCCGCTTCTGCTGCGGAGCGGCAAGAAGCTCTTCTCTTAACGCCTTTGCTTCCTTCTCCACGTCGATTTTCTGAAGCAGCTCCTTGATGGCCTCCGCGCCCATACCGGCACGGAAGGAGCCTTCGCCGAACTGCTCGATTTTAGCGCGGTACTCGGTCTCGGTCAGGCACTGCTTGTCCGAAAGATCCGTATTGCCCTTGTCCAGCACAATGTAGGACGCAAAATACAGCACCTTGTCCAGCACCTTGGACGAAAGATCCAGCACCAGACCGAGGCGGCTCGGGATTCCCTTGAAATACCAGATGTGGGAAACCGGAGAAGCCAGCTCGATATGTCCCATACGGTCGCGCCGTACGCTGGCCTTGGTCACTTCGACGCCGCAGCGGTCGCAGATGACACCCTTGTAACGGATCTTCTTGTATTTTCCGCAGTGGCACTCCCAGTCCTTGCTGGGCCCGAAAATACGCTCGCAGAAGAGTCCGTCCTTCTCGGGTTTCAGTGTTCTGTAGTTGATGGTTTCCGGCTTCGTGACAATGCCGTGGGACCATTCTCTGATCTTATCCGGTGAAGCAAGGCCGATCCTGATCGCATCAAACGAAAGCGGTTCATAGGTTTCATTCATATTTTCTGCCATTCGTGCTTCTCCTTTTCCTTAGAAGGTATCATCATCACTGCCGTAGTCGTTTCCGTCATCCGAGACGTCCTCGACCTCCTGCAGTTCGCCGTCCTTGAATTCCTGCTCGGAATAGCCGTAGCTGCGGAATTCCTCCTGACTGTAGTGACGGCCGTTGTCCTCGTTGAGTACGGAATTGAAGTCCGTGCTGCCGTAGTCCACATCCTCGGTGATCTCGACTTCCGTGTTGTCATCCCGAAGGACGCGGACGTCGAGCGCCAGAGACTGCAGCTCCTTGATCAGAACCTTGAAGGACTCCGGTACGCCGGCCTTCGGAATATTGTCGCCCTTGATGATCGCTTCGTAGGTCTTGACACGGCCGACAACGTCGTCGGATTTCACGGTCAGGATCTCCTGCAGCGTATAGGACGCGCCGTAAGCCTCCAGCGCCCAGACTTCCATTTCGCCGAAACGCTGTCCGCCGAACTGCGCCTTGCCGCCGAGCGGCTGCTGGGTCACGAGGGAGTAGGGGCCGGTCGAACGCGCGTGGATCTTATCGTCTACGAGGTGATGCAGCTTCAGATAGTGCATGTGACCGATGGTAACCGGTGCGTCGAAGAACTCGCCGGTCCGGCCGTCTCTGAGCTGTACCTTGCCGTCGCGTGAAATCGGAACGCCCTTCCAGAGCTCGCGATGCTCGAGATGCTCGCCGAGGTAGTTCATGACCTCCTTCGGCAGAACGTCATTGTATTTTTCCTTAAAGCTGTCGAAATCGGTATTGACATAGTCATTCGCGATTTCCAGCATATCCTGAATGTCGTGCTCCGTCGCGCCGTCGAAAATCGGGGTGGAAATATCGAAGCCAAGCGCTTTCGCCGCCAGCGACAGATGAATCTCCAGCACCTGTCCGATATTCATACGCGAAGGAACGCCGAGCGGGTTCAGCACGATGTCGAGCGGACGGCCGTTCGGAAGGAAGGGCATGTCCTCGACGGGAAGCACGCGCGACACGACACCCTTGTTGCCGTGACGGCCTGCCATCTTATCGCCGACCGAGATCTTTCTCTTCTGCGCGATGTAGATACGCACGCTCTTCGATACGCCGGGAGCCAACTCTTCGTTGTTCTCTCTCGTAAAGACCTTCGCGTCCACGACAATGCCGTAGGCGCCGTGCGGAACCTTCAGCGAGGTATCACGCACCTCACGGGCCTTCTCGCCGAAGATGGCGCGCAAGAGCCGCTCTTCCGCGTTCAGCTCGGTTTCTCCCTTCGGAGTGACCTTGCCGACCAGGATATCACCTGCACGGACTTCCGCGCCGATACGGATAATACCGTTCTCATCGAGATCCTTCAGCGCATCGTCGCCGACGCCCGGAACGTCTCTCGTGATTTCCTCCGGCCCGAGCTTCGTGTCTCTGGCCTCGATCTCGTACTCCTCGATGTGGATCGAGGTGTAGACATCTTCCTGAACGAGGCGCTCCGACAGGAGTACCGCGTCCTCGTAGTTATATCCTTCCCAGGTCATGAATCCGATCAGCGGATTCTTGCCGAGGGCAATTTCACCGTTGTGCGTGGACGGACCGTCCGCAATGGCCTGGCCCTTTTCCACCCGCTCGCCCTTGACGACGATCGGCTTCTGGTTGTAGCTGTTGGACTGGTTCGAGCGCGCGAACTTCGTCAGGCGGTATACGTCGCGGTTGCCGTCGTCCTTACGGATGATGATTTCATCCGAAGCGGAACGCTCGACAACGCCGGCTTCTCTTGCCACCTGGCAGACGCCGGAGTCGATCGCCACCTTGTCCGCAAGACCGGTATCAACGACCGGCGCTTCCGTCAGCATCAGCGGCACAGCCTGACGCTGCATGTTCGAGCCCATCAGCGCACGGTTCGCGTCGTCATTCTCCAGGAAGGGAATCATCGATGTCGCCACCGAGAAGACCATCTTCGGGGAGACGTCCATCAGGTCGATGCGGACGCGGTCATACTCCGAGGTCTCGTCGCGGAAACGGCCGGAAACCATTTCCTTCACAAAATGTCCGGCTTCATCGAGCGGCTCATTGGCCTGCGCGACGACGTAATCGTCCTCTTCGTCCGCCGTCAGGTACACGACCTTGTTCGTGACGACCGGATTCTTCGGATCGGTTTTATCCACCAGACGGTACGGGGCTTCGATAAAGCCGTAGTTGTTCACGCGGGCATAGCTCGCGAGAGAGGTAATCAGACCGATGTTCGGACCTTCCGGAGTCTCAATCGGGCACATCCGGCCGTAGTGCGTATAGTGAACGTCACGCACCTCGAATCCGGCGCGCTCTCTGGAGAGACCGCCGGGACCGAGTGCGGAAAGACGCCGCTTATGCGTCACTTCCGACAGCGGGTTGTTCTGATCCATGAACTGGGACAGCTGGGAGGAACCGAAGAATTCCTTCACGGCCGCCGTCACGGGCTTGATATTGATCAGGCTCTGGGGCGTCACGCCCTCCATGTCCTGCGTGGCCATACGCTCACGCACGACACGCTCCATCCGGGACATACCGATCCGGTACTGATTCTGCAGCAGCTCGCCGACCGCACGGATACGGCGGTTGCCGAGGTGGTCGATATCGTCCTTCTTGCCGATGCCGTACTCGAGACCGAGCAGGTAGTTGATGGAGGCGATGATCTCCTCCTTCAGAATGTGCACCGGGATCAGATCCTTGATGCGGGAGCGGATTTCATCCTTCAGCTCATCGCCCTTCAGGCCCTTATCGAGAATTTCCATCAGAACCGGATAGAAAACGAGTTCGTTGATTCCGCACTCCGCGGGATCGAAGGGCAGATACTGGGACGCATCCACCATGCGGCTCGAGATCATCTTGATCTTCCGCTCCTCGCCCTTCACAAAGACGTATTCCACGCCGCTGTTCTGGATTTTTTCCGCCAGATCGCGCTTCGGAACGGTGCCGGCTTCGGCGATAATCTCGCCCGTACCCGGGTCCACAACGTCCTCCGCCAGCTCCTGTCCGGCGAGACGATACTTGAAGTTCAGCTTTTTATTGAATTTATAGCGTCCGACGTGCGCAAGGTCATAGCGTCTTCCGTCGAACAGCATTCCGTTGATCAGCGTTTCCGCGCTTTCCAGGGACTGCGGCTCGCCCGGACGGATCTTCCGGTACAGCTCCAGCATACCGCCGACATAGCTGCCGGATTTGTCCTTGGTCAGCGTGCTGACAATCTTCGGCTCCTCGCCGAACAGGTCCAGGATCTCCTGATCGGTTCCGTAGCCTAAAGCGCGCACAAGTACGGTGACCGGCACCTTGCCGATCCGGTCCACACGCACGAAGAAAATATCATTGGAGTCGGTTTCGTACTCCAGCCATGCGCCCCGGTTCGGGATAATCTGGCTGGTATACAGCTCTTTACCGAGCTTATCATGGTCGATGTCGAAATAAATGCCGGGTGAACGCACGATCTGGCTGACGATAACACGCTCCGCACCGTTGATCACGAAGGATCCGGTGTCGGTCATCAGCGGCAGATCTCCCATGAAAATCTCATGGTCCTTAACCTCGCCGTTCACTTTGTTGTGAAGGCGCACGGTTGCCTTTAAAGGAGCGGCATAGGTCGCGTCACGTTCCTTGCACTCCTCAATCGTGTATTTGATCTCATCTCTGCAAAGCCGGTAATTGCCGAACTCCAGGGAGAACTGGCTGAAATTCTCTCCGATCGGAGAAATATCCTCAAAGACTTCCTTGAGGCCCTCCTTCAGGAACCATTCGTAGGAAGCTCTCTGAACCTCGATCAGATTGGGGATTTCCAGCACATCCGTCTGGTGTGAAAAACTCATACGAGAGTTTTTGCCGGATTTGATTTGATGGATTCCAATTTTTTCCATAGACGTTCACTCCTGTTCAGTTTTTGTGTACGCCTGATCTTCCTTTTACAGAAAAGCCCCTAGCAGCTTTCCTGTACCCTGTAAAATCAGGAATTCAGGGCATAGTACGCCCAATCCCGCAAATATGCGCAAATATCACTATAACACAAATAAAAATCGCTGTCAATCATTTTTTTGATTAACAGCGATCTTTTCACAGATAATGATTCTACCACAAAAGTCTAAAAGGTGCAAGCATTACTTTTACGGGATCTTTTCAGTAATCGAGTAGGGAAGATTTATCGCACCCTACTCGTCGCGCGGGCCGCGTCCGGCAAGGCCGGAATTTACCTTGCGCGGCCCTGTGCATAAAAAGGCCCCGAAAACCGGGGCCTGAAAAAGCTTTTAAATCCGCCGAAATTATTCGATAACGGAAACAACTCTGCCGGAACCAACCGTACGGCCACCCTCACGGATAGCGAAACGAAGGCCCTGCTCCATAGCGACGTTGTGGATCAGCTCGATGGTCATCTCAACGTTGTCGCCGGGCATGCACATCTCGGTGCCTTCCGGAAGACGGCAAACGCCGGTAACGTCGGTTGTTCTGAAGTAGAACTGCGGACGATAGTTGTTGAAGAACGGAGTATGACGGCCGCCTTCATCCTTGGTCAGGACGTAAACCTGAGCGGTGAATTTGCTGTGGCAGGTAACTGTGCCGGGCTTCGCCATAACCTGACCTCTTTCGATGTCGGTTCTGTTGATACCACGAAGCAGAGCGCCGATGTTGTCGCCGGCCTGAGCCTGATCCAGAGTCTTACGGAACATTTCAATACCGGTAACGACAGAGGTCTGCTTGTCTTCCTTGATACCAAGGATTTCAACCGGATCCTGAAGCTTCAGGGTACCGCGCTCCACACGGCCGGTAGCAACCGTACCACGGCCGGAGATCGTCATAACGTCCTCGATGGGCATCAGGAAAGGCTTGTCGGTGTCACGCTCAGGAGTCGGGATGTAGCTGTCAACAGCATCCATCAGGTCCATGATTCTCTGAGTCCACTTGCCGTCCGGATCCGTGCCTTCATCATCAGCATGAAGAGCGCAGTATGCGGAACCCTGGATAACCGGAATGTCATCACCCGGGAATTCGTATTCGTTCAGAAGGTCACGAACTTCCATCTCAACGAGCTCAAGAAGCTCTTCATCGTCGACCATATCGCACTTGTTCATGAAAACAACGATATACGGAACACCGACCTGACGGGACAGAAGGATGTGCTCACGAGTCTGGGGCATAACACCGTCGGTAGCAGCAACTACGAGGATAGCGCCGTCCATCTGAGCAGCACCGGTGATCATGTTCTTGACATAGTCAGCATGGCCGGGGCAGTCAACGTGTGCATAGTGTCTCTTTTCGGTTTCGTACTCAACGTGAGCGGAGTTGATGGTGATACCTCTTTCACGCTCTTCCGGAGCCTTATCGATCATATCGAAAGCTGTAGCCGTGTTGCCGGCAACCTTCTGAGCAAGGACTTTGGTAATCGCAGCCGTCAGAGTGGTTTTGCCATGGTCGATGTGGCCGATGGTACCGATATTGCAGTGCGGCTTTGTTCTTTCAAATTTAGCTTTTGCCATTTTAGAAATTCCTCCTTAAAAATGTGCCCTTAGGCAATCATAGGCCATATAGAAGCATTATATGGCATTTAACCATTTTTTTCAAGTACTATTTTTATATTTTTATTCAGATTTCAGTGCTTCAGCACCTTCTCCTGAATATTCTTCGGAACCGGCTCGTACTTCTCGAAGAACATCGAGTAGTTGCCGCGTCCCTGCGTCTTGGATCTCAAATCCGTCGCGTAGCCGAACATCTCCGAAAGCGGCACATAGCCCCGGATGATCTTGCCGTTGCCGACGTCGTCGAAGCCTTCGATCCGGCCGCGTCTCGAGTTCAGGTCGCCGATGACGTCGCCCATGTATTCCTCGGGCATCGTCACTTCCACCTTCATGATCGGCTCCAGAAGCACAGGATCTGCTTTCTGCATCGCCTGCTTGAAAGCCATCGATCCGGCGATATGGAAGGCCTGCTCGGAAGAGTCGACCTCGTGGTAGGAGCCGTCGGTGACGAACGCATGCACGCCGACCACCGGATAGCCGCCCAGGATACCGCTCTTCATCGCTTCCTCGATACCTTCGCCGACCGCGGGGATGTATTCCTTCGGAATCACGCCGCCGACCACTTCGGAATCAAACTTGTACAGCTCTTCTCCGTTCGCGTCCATCGGCTCGAAGCGTACCTTCGCGTGACCGTACTGGCCGCGTCCGCCGGACTGACGGACATACTTGGAGTCGACTTCGACCGTCTTCGTGATCGCTTCCTTGTAAGCAACCTGCGGAGCGCCGACATTGGCTTCCACGTTGAACTCACGCAGCAGTCTGTCCACGATGATCTCCAGATGCAGCTCGCCCATGCCGGCGATGATCGTCTGACCGGTCTGTTCATCGGTATGTGCACGGAAGGTCGGGTCTTCTTCTGCAAGCTTCGCCAGAGATTCGCCGAGTTTCTGCTGTCCGGCTTTACTCGTGGGCTCGATCGCAAGCTCGATAACCGGCTCCGGGAATTCCATGGATTCCAGAATAACCGGTGCCTGATCGGTGCAGATGGTGTCACCGGTGGTCGTTACCTTCAGGCCGACGGCCGCAGCGATATCGCCGGAGTAGACCTTGTCCAGCTCCTGACGCTTATTCGCATGCATCTGCAGAATACGTCCGACGCGTTCCTTCTTGTCCTTTGTCGCGTTCAGTACATAGGAGCCGCTGTTGCAGGTTCCGGAATACACGCGGAAGAACACCAGCTTGCCGACGAACGGGTCCGCCATGACCTTGAATGCCAGCGCGGAAAATGGCTCTTCATCCGAAGAATGACGCACGATCTCGTTGCCCTGAAGGTCAACGCCCTTGATCGCCGGGATATCCACCGGTGACGGCATGTACTCGACAACCGCATCCAGAAGCTTCTGAACGCCCTTGTTTCTGTAGGCAGATCCGCACAGAACCGGGACCGCCGCACACTCGCAGGTAGCCTTTCTCAGGACTTTCTTCATTTCCTCTACAGACGGAACTTCGCCTTCGAGATACATCATCGTCAGGTCGTCGTCCAGCTCGCAGATTTTTTCAATCAGCTCATCTCTGTAAAGTTCTGCATCGTCCTGCATGTCTGCGGGAATCTCTTCGACCGAAACATCATCGCCCTTGTTGTCATTGTAGATATACGCCTTCATTTCGAACAGGTCGATGACTCCCCGGAATGAATCCTCCTTACCGATCGGAAGCTCCAGAATGATCGCATTCTTGCCGAGACGGGTGCGGATCTGATCGACCGCTCCGTAGAAATTCGCGCCCAAAATGTCCATCTTGTTGATGAAGGCCATACGCGGAACATTATAGGTGTCCGCCTGACGCCATACATTTTCAGACTGCGGTTCCACGCCGCCCTTGGCACAGAATACGCCGACTGCGCCGTCCAGTACGCGAAGGGACCGTTCAACCTCAACGGTAAAGTCCACGTGGCCGGGGGTATCAATGATATTGATCCGGTGCTCCAGCGCGCCGGGAGCCGGCTTGGTTTCTTTCTCCAGCGTCCAGTGGCAGGTGGTAGCTGCGGAAGTGATCGTAATGCCTCTCTCCTGCTCCTGCTCCATCCAGTCCATGGTCGCCGTGCCTTCGTGTGTATCACCAATTTTATAATTGATGCCGGTATAATAAAGGATCCTCTCCGTAAGAGTGGTCTTACCGGCATCGATATGAGCCATGATACCGATATTTCTGGTCCGCTCTAACGGATATTGCCTTTCACTCATGTTTTTCTCTCCTCAGCCCGATTACCGGTCAGAACCGATAATGAGCAAATGCTTTGTTGGCTTCCGCCATCTTATGCATGTCTTCTTTTCTCTTCACAGCGCCGCCGGTGTTGTTCATGGCGTCCATCAGTTCGCCCGCAAGCCGGTCTTCCATCGTCTTCTCACCGCGTTTTCTTGCAAACATGGTGATCCAGCGAAGCGCCAGGGTCTGTCTTCTGTCAGGCTTGACTTCCATCGGAACCTGATAGGTAGCGCCGCCGACACGTTTTGCCTTGACTTCAAGGACCGGCATGATGTTGTTCATGGCCGCCTGGAAAACTTCCAGCGCCGGCTTTCCGGTCTTGGCTTCCGCCTTTGCAAAAGCGCCGTAAACGATCTTCTGTGCTACACCTTTCTTTCCGTCGAGCATGATGTTGTTGATCAGTCTCGTCACAACCTTATCGTTGTATAACGGATCGGCCAGCACGTCTCTCTTCTGTGCATGTCCTTTTCTTGGCACGTTGCTTCCCTCCTTAACTAATGCATCCGGCATTTTCCGGATACGGTTATATCATCGGTACTCGCTTCATGTTCTTTTCCTGAAGTGTTCGCGCGTTCATTTACTGTTTCCTGTATTTACAACCATTTATGAGGATGAAATGCCGCACTCTGTTTCCGTATGATATTGTTACTTCTTAGCAGCTTTCGGCTTCTTGGCGCCGTACTTCGAGCGCGCCTGACGGCGGTTCTGTACACCGGCGGTATCCAGCGTGCCGCGTACGATGTGGTAACGTGTACCGGGAAGATCCTTGACACGGCCGCCGCGTACGAGAACGACGCTGTGCTCCTGAAGGTTGTGGCCTTCGCCCGGAATATAGCTCGTCACCTCGATACCGTTAGAAAGACGGACTCTGGCGATTTTACGAAGCGCTGAGTTCGGCTTTTTGGGGGTAGCGGTCTTGACTGCGGTGCAGACGCCGCGCTTCTGCGGAGAAGAAGTGTCGATTGCACGCTTTTTCAGCGAGTTGAAGCCTCTCTGAAGAGCGGGAGCCGTGGACTTCTTGACAGAAGTTTCTCTACCCTTTCTGACTAACTGGTTAAATGTAGGCATTTCATTTCCTCCTGTTTTATTTGTAGTGCCTGGTTTGTGAAAAACCGGGTCCCTTCCTGCACTTTATGACACGCACGGCCCGGTTGTCGGCCAAAAAACGGCATAAAAATACAGGGCGCGTTCTGAGCGCGCACCCTGTCATTATACATGAAATCGCGTAAAAGTCAAGCATCTTCCCGCATTTCGTCACTTTTCACAAAGAAGCCGGCGCACGAAGCGCCTTTACTGTGTGCCGGTTGTACCGAATCCGCCCCGGTCGGTATCCGAAAGGTGCTCTCTCACCACGAATTCCACCGGCGGCTGATGCTTCATAATCCGGAACTGGCAGATCCGGTCGTTAACGTGAACCGCGGTATCCCTCAGGGCGAGCGCGGGGAAAAACCATTCGTCGTTGTCGCCGCAGTAGGATTCATCTACGATTCCGAAGCTGTTGGCCTGAATGATTCCGAAATTCCGGTAAAGAGAGGACCGGGACACCACGTAGGCCTCATAGCCTTCCGGCAGCCGCACCGCAATCCCGAGCGGGATCAGCCGGAACTCTCCGGCCTTCAGCTCGATATCGGCAGCCGCCCGAAGATCGATCCAGTCGGACTTTCCGTCAATATAGCGGAGCGGTTCGATCGCATCCGAGAGATATCTGATTTCCACCTCCATGAAAAGCCCTCCGTCAGCCGTCCGCAAGCTTCTTCGCCGCGGCCTCCGCCACGTGAAGCGCGAGCACCGAGGTCGTTACCGAGCCGACGCCGCCCGGAACAGGCGTCACGAAAGACGCCTTCGAAAGATCCGAGGTCAGGCAGTCGCCGACCAGCCGCCCGTCCGAAGTGACATTGATTCCGACGTCAAATACCGCCGCGCCTTCTTTGATATAGCTTCCGTCGATCATCTCCGCTCTTCCGACGGCGGCGATCAGGATATCCGCCTCCCGGCAGACCGATGTCAGGTTTTCCGTCCGGCTGTGGCAGACCGTCACGGTCGCATGACGCTCGAGAAGCATCATGGCGAGCGGCTTCCCGACGACAAGCGAGCGCCCGATCACCACCGCGCGCTTTCCCTTCAGCTCGATTCCGGCCTGTTCGATCATCCGGATCACGGCCTCGGGCGTGCAGGGATACACACATTTCCGTCCCTCAAAAAGACGGAGCCGGTTCTCCGGGGCTGCGCCGTCCATGTCCTTTTCCGGATCCATCGAAGAAAACAGGCGGGAGGCGCTGATTCCCGCAGGAAGCGGCTGCAGGACGAGAATTCCGTCGACGTCCTCATCCGCATTCAGCGCCGCGAATTCCCGGAAGAATTCCTCCGGGTCCGTATCCGGCTCGTAAACGCGGGACTCGCAGTCGATATGGCATTTCGCCATCCTTTTCTTCGCGCCGTTTTCATAGGAGACGTCGCTTCCCTCCGCGCCGAAGCGGATGATCACAAGCTTCGGCGGCCGCCGAAGCGAGTCCGCGATGGAGGCCGCTTTTTCTGTCAGTGCCTTCGCCGTTTCCGCGCCCTTTAATATATTCATCAGTCGATCCTTTCCCTGACGGTGTCCATGGTTTCCCGGTAAAGCGTTTCGGCGCGCTCAAGATAACGCGCGCATTTCCCGGAAAGCCATGCCTTCTTTTCTTCATCCTTCATGGATTTCACATTGATTTCCACATTCATGGACGCGCCGACAGCCGCCGTAAGGAGATAGGAAGCTGCGACGCCGGCGTCCGAAATCGCGATTTTCGAGCCGACGCGCGAGAGCTGAAGCAGGGTGTCAAAGGCCCCGACCGCCGTTTCCATCACGGAGAGCGGCACGAGAACCGCATCGTTCAGGGCGCGCTCCATATACTGACCGCGAAGTGCCTTCTCTTCTTCCGTCCGCCGCGGCATCGCGTAGCCGCGGGAAAGCGGCAGGAACACCTCTTCATCCTTGTCCGCCAGTCTCAGGAACACTTCCCGAAGGGTCGACAGATGCTCATTCAGCCCGATCACCTCGTCCTCCACCGCGGCATAGGTCTTTTTCCCGATCGTGAGGCTCGCGACCATCATGCCAAGCGAAGTCCCGAGCGCCCCGGCAAGCGCGGACGCGCCGCCGCCGCCCGGCACCGGGTTCTTCGAAGACAGCTCTTCCAGGTATTCTTCAATAATCTGATCTCTCGTCATCGTCAAGCTCCAAATCCACGTCGTCTTCTTCCGGCTTCCGGCGCCTTCTCACGGGAGCCGGCCGGTTGTTTCTCTTGAAATAAATCCTGATGTATATCGTAATCGCCGCTGTCGCGATGAAGTAGAACCAGGTCGTCGCATCGCTGAACCAGGTCGTAAAGAAAGACAGCGCCATGTAGAAAGCGATCTGCACGTACAGGAGCACGCCGCCGGCGCTTTTCCTCCGATAGGAGAAATCCGTCACGAGCGCCGAAACGCCGCCGAGCACCAGCCCGAACGCGAAGGCTCCGACGGTTCCGAAATCCCCGTAGACATGGTAAAGAACCGTCAGCGTCGTGAGCTCCGGAATCGTCGTGTACTGTTCAAGCGCGAGAAGCGTCTGCACCTTCGGCAGGAATTTCAGGCCGGTCAGGGCAAAGAAGGGGAACAGCTCCCGGATGCCGAAGCTGTGATGCTGAAGCTTCAGCGTGAGAAGGTTCAGGTTCTCGAAATTATTGACAATATACGTGTAGGGATACTGGATGGTCAGCGGCGTTTCCGGCTTTTTGAACTGGAAAATGCTCTGAAGGTATCCCTCGGGATAGTTCTTGTAGCGCATCAGCACGACAAACACGCCGATTACGAGGATTCCGAACACCACCGTCCCGGCCATAATGATCCGCTTCGGAATTTTCTCCTGAATCACGAGAAAAGCGAAGGCGGGAAGCGCCAGGGTAAGGAGCATCTGCATTTTCGACAGAATCAGGAAAGGCACGAGAAGCGCGATCCCGTTGCAGATGATCAGCGCCATGATGCCTCTTCGCCCTGGCTTTCCGAGGAACAGATAATAAACGGAAAGCGGCGTGACAAGCACCAGAGATACGCAGAAATAATGCAGACCGGTGACGTGAAACTCCGAATAAGCCTCATACGACCATTCGGCAAAAATCGGAATTCTGAAATCCAGAATTATGGACTCCAGAAGAAAGGCAAACAGTCCTGCCATAGTCAGGATCAGGATCGTGCTGAAGACCGCCCTTCGGAAAGAGGGATTATGGCGAAAGGTAACGATATTCTTCCGGTGGCGCCTTTCGGGGCTCCGCTTTTTCAGGATCCAGGACATCGCATCAAAGCCGATGAGGAACAGGAAATAAAAGCCGCCGGTCGAGAACCACATCGGAACGGACCAGGGCGACTGGAGATTCGAGAGCTTCAGGCTGGATATGGAAATCCCGAAGAGCCACGACAGAGACAGAAGAAGCCTGAGGTCGATGATATTCCCGCTTTCCATGTAGATCAGCACAATCTCAGAAAGCATCAGTAAAAGGAACAGGATCATCGACGGAATCCCGTTCCCCAGTCCGGAAAGCAGCGCGCCGAGAAGAAACAGCAGGATGCCGGCCGGATATCTCAAAATCAGAAAAAGTTTCTTTTTCAAAAAGGCATACTCCTTTGAAACGATCAAGGGCCCCGGAATCCGGGGCCCTTCAGCATTAACGATTGGGTTTCTTCAGGAAATCCGGAATCTTAATGGTCTGCTCGTCTCTTCTCGGACGCTGAGAATATGAACTGAAATCCGGAAGCTTGATATCTTCGCCTTCCGGCTCCTTCTTAGCGGGTTCCTGAACCGGAGGAGCCGCCTGCACCTGCGGGCGCTGTCCGCCTAAAAGATTCGGGAAACCGGAAGGAAGCTTCGTTTCTTTCTTCTCAGGGATTCTTTCCACCGGCTTGGACACGCCGTCCTTCACCCCGGTTGCGATGACGGTGATCGTCACTTCATCCTCGGCGGTCTCGCGATAAGCGGTACCGAAGATGATATTGGCGTTCGGATCCGCCATCTCACGCACATATTCCACGGCGTCGTTGGCCTCGATCAGGCTGACGTCGCCGGAGATATTCACAAGCACGTGGCTTGCGCCGTCAATCGTGGTTTCAAGAAGCGGGCTCGAAATGGCAATCCGCATCGCTTCCTGGCACTTGTCGTCGCCGGAAGCCGTGCCGATGCCGATATGCGCCATGCCCTTGTCGCGCATGACGGTCTGAACGTCCGCAAAGTCCATATTGATTTCGCCGGGCTCGTTGATCAGGTCCGTAATGCCGCGCACTGCCTGCTGAAGGACTTCATCCGCCATCTTCAGCGCATCGGGCATACTGGTTCTGCGGTCAACGATCTGCAGAAGCTTGTCATTCGGGATAACGATCAGCGTATCGACAACTTCCTTCAGCTTGGCAATGCCTTCCTCGGCGTTGTTCGAACGCGCTTTTCCTTCAAAGGTAAACGGCCGGGTCACCACGCCGACTGTCAGGATGCCCATGTCATGAGAAAGCTTCGCCACAACAGGAGCCGCGCCGGTACCGGTGCCGCCGCCCATGCCGCAGGTAATGAAGACCATATCCGCACCCTTCAGAAGATCCGACAGGTCGTCCGCATTCTCTTCCGCCGCCTTTTCGCCTACGGTCGGATTGCCGCCGGCGCCGAGGCCTTTCGTCAGCTTCTCGCCGATCTGAAGAACTGTCGCAGCCTTGCAGAGAAGCAGTGCCTGCTTATCGGAGTTGACTCCGACAAATTCCACACCGCTTAAATTCTCTTCCACCATGCGGTTCAC
The DNA here is from genome assembly GCA_946632055.1 of uncultured Lachnospiraceae bacterium. Lineage (GTDB taxonomy): Bacteria > Bacillota > Clostridia > Lachnospirales > Lachnospiraceae > UBA1267. The sequence goes on along the minus strand of CAMPAR010000010.1, from coordinate 26,138 downwards.
CGCATTATTGCCGGCTCCGCCGACACCGACTACTACAATCCTTGCGCCGCTGTTCACGTCATCCATTTTTATTTCTAACAAGGTACCTTCCTCCTTCCAAAAACCAGGACCGAACGGAGCTTTCCTGGACCATCCGGCCGCTTGAGCCCCCTTTAATCGAACACATATTAGAAATATACACGATAAAGGGGGCAAAAGTCAATACATCTCAGCCGATTCTTTACAAAAAATTTTATTTTCAGCCGGTTAAACCCATGTTTTAAGGCGCCACCTCAAAGGTGAACCGCCCGGCACTTTTACTGCTGTCGTAATTCTCCAGATGAAGCGTCCCCTTCAGTCCGGAAAGCTTCGGGATCTGGCTTCCGAGCTCCGTCAGCTTTTCCCGCAGGCTTTCGTCCGTCCCGAGGTTTACGATCACGTCATCCATCTTCAGGCAGAACTGTCCGTCCTCCACATAGAGCGTATCGCTCTCGATATCATATTCCCGCAGAATCCGGATCACCCGAAGAAGCTGCGAGAAGGTTTCCGGCCGGTCCGTCTCCGCCTTCACGAGCACCTCGTCCGAGAGGGCGTAAATGCCGGTAATAAGCGACAGATGCTCCGGGGTTTCACTTGTCTTTCTCAGCACCGTTCCCCCGTCCGTCACGATCAGGATTCCGGAGCCGTCCTGCATTCCCACTGTGAACGCCGCCTCGTTCTCCTTTACGGAAACCGCGCAGGAACGAAGCCCTTCAAGACGTACGGAACTTTCCGAAAACGCAGCGCTTCTGCGAAATCCGAGCGCTTTCCTCAGGAAAATCCGGGACAGCAGCCTGGACTTTTCATCCGGGAAAAACCACTGCTCGACAGCCGTATCCTCCGCATAGACGTTTCCCGAAACCTTCACGGTTTCGACCCGGATCAGGGACAGCGCGATGAGCCCCGCCGCAGCCGCCGTAAGAAGCAGCATGAGAAGAACGGTCATCACGTCGCCTGCGAGCATTTTCGGAGTTCTCTTCTGTCTCCGATGCTCCTCTTCCCGAGCGCTTTTTCTGTCCCGTCCGGAGTCCCTCGCTTCTTCCTGCGTCTCCTCTTCGGATTCTTCCTCCGGGAGCGTTTCCGGCTCTTCGTCCGGCTCTTCCTCCAAAGCCGCGTCCTCCGCGTCCGGGACTTCCAGTTCCTTTGCTTCTCTTTCGGCGCGCTCCCGCTCCTCCCTCCTTCTTCTTAGGAGGTCGGTGAGATCCACCACATTTTCAGGAGATCTTTCCGTATTTTTTCTGTTGTATCCTTCTCTCTGCTCCCGCATAATTATTTCAGTTGATTCACCAGATCTTTAAAAATATCGCCCCGCTGCTCATAGTTGTCGAACATGCCCCAGCTTGCGCAGGCAGGCGAGAGGAGAACCGCCTCTCCGGGGGCCGCGTTTTCTCTTGCGACCCGAACCGCTTCCTCCATACTGTTTACAAATACAATGTTCCGGAAGCCGTGCTTTTCGGCGCAGGCCGCGATTTTTTCAGCCGTCTGTCCGAGCAGGATGAGCAGCTTAATGGTATCTCCGAATTCCAGAATCCAGTCGTCGTATTCGGAGCCTTTATCATATCCGCCGCCGATCAGGACGGTCTTCCGGTCCATGGCGCGGATGCCCTGGATCGCCGCGTCCGGGTTTGTTCCCTTCGAGTCGTTATAGTAGCGTACGCCCTCGAATTCGCGCGTAAACTCGATCCGGTGCGGCACCGCGTGGAAGCCGCGCACGACCTTCAGGATCAGCTCTTCCGGTACGCCCATCGCTTCCGTAATCGCGATGGCGGCCAGGATATTTTCATAATTGCAGCGGCCGACGAGGTTCACCTCATCCGTCCGAAGAAGCGCCTTCTTCTGCCCGTCCTTTTTCCGGTACAGGACGCCGTCCGAAAGGAAGTAACCCTCCTCCGGCTCGGACACGCCGGAAAACCAGACAACCTTCGGGACAAGTCCGCTTTCGCCGAAGCGCCTCAGCCGTTCGTCCTCATCATTCAGGACGATCACATCCTCCGGACCCGCATTCTCGATGATGCGCTCCTTCACGGCGGCATAGCACTCCATGGTGTGATGCCGGTTCAGATGATCCGGGGTGATATTCAGAATGGCCGAGACATGCGGCCGGAAGGTATCGATCGATTCCAGCTGGAAGGACGAAAGCTCGATCGTCGTCACGGAATCCGCCGCGGTTTTCAGCACCTCCTCGGCATAGGGAAGACCGATATTTCCGGTCGTAAAGGCGCGCTCTTCCCCGAGGTAAGCCTTCATGATATCCCCGACGAGCGTCGTTGTCGTCGTCTTGCCGTTCGTTCCGGTAATCCCGATGACCGTTCCCTTTTCATAACGCCAGGCAAGCTCGATTTCCGAAATGATCTTCACGCCGGCATTCTGCAGCTTCACGGCAAAGGGCACTTCCAGCGAGATGCCGGGGCTGATGACGCAGAAATCGGCCGCACGAGTCACTTCGTCCGTGAGTTCTCCCAGAATCACAGGGATTTCTTCATCTGCGGAAGGCGCTCCGTCCTTCCGGTACGCCTCCAGTCCTGCCAGTATCTCATCTTTATTCTTATCCGGGTTGCTGTCGTACAGAATCACCCGGTTTCCTGTTTTCAGGAGTAAATCCGCAGCCTGGATCCCGGAGCGTCCGAGTCCGGCCACAAGAACCGCTTTTTCCATTTTGATATCCTTTCCTTTGCCGCAGATCACATCGCAAGATACGCGATAAATCCGAGAATCACCGTTACGATTGCGAACATGGCCACAATCTGCGTCTCCGAGAAGCCGGAGAGCTCAAAATGATGGTGAATCGGCGCCATCTTGAAGATTCTCTTTCCGTGCGTCAGCTTGAAATAACCGACCTGAAGAATCACGGAAAGGACTTCAATGAGGTAAACCAGTCCGATCAGAATGATGAACCATCCCATCTTCAGCGTCAGCGCCGTCCCGGCCACAAATCCGCCGATCGCAAGCGATCCCGTATCGCCCATGAACATTTTCGCAGGATACGCATTTACAAGGAGGAAGCCCATCAGAGCGCCCATAAAGATTCCGGACAGCATCGTCATGCCCTCATGTCCGCAGCGGATGCCCGCAAGGAACAGGAACACGGAAACGACGATCGTGACCGTCGTGCAGAGGCCGTCCAACCCGTCCGTGAAATTGGTGCCGTTATCCGTACCGAGCACGCAGGCAAAGACAAAGGGGATGTAGAGCCAGCCCATATTCCACTCCTTTCCCCCGGTAAAGGGAAGGATCACGGAAGGGCCGATCGAAGGATTCAGGTAGCAGTATACGGCAAAGGCGCCGGTGATCACGATCTGGCACAGGAGCTTCTGCCAGGGCTTGAAGCCCTCGGAATGCTTCCGCACCACCTTGATATAATCGTCAATAAAACCGATCACGCCGAAGCCGATCGTCAGAAGCAGCGTCGGCAGAAGCTCCGGAAACCAGATCGCCGAAACACCGCCCGCCGCGAGGACGGCGGCGAGAAAAGCGATTCCGCCCATCGTCGGAGTTCCCTGTTTTTTCAGGTGCTCCGGATTTCCCTCTTCCCGTACCTGCTGACCGAATTTCAATCTTCTGAGAACCGGTATCAGCATCGGGCAAAGTACCGCGCTCAAAAGAAACGATGCCGCCATACCGACAAAAAATACAACTTTCATCCTACTCTCCCATTCTTCTTAAGACGGCTTAAAAGCCTTCCCGGCATTATACTCCGTTTTTCTTCCGGATTCAAGCCTTAATCCGGAGGACTTTCTTCTGTCCCGCTTTCTTCCCTTTCCTCAGACGGCACATCTCCGTCATTCGGCATATATTCAGGCTCTTCTTCGGCGGTTTCCGTCTCTTCCGGCACTTCCGGCGTCTCGATCAGCGTCAGCCATACGATACTGCCGTCCGGATCATCAATAAAACTTTCCTCATACCAGGAATCGGATTCGCCCGAAGAATCCCGCACCGAGGTCCAGTCATAATCATACGCGCTTTCGTCCGTCTCCGGATAAATGCCGAAATAATTATACAGCCCCTCGAAAACGTCATGTGCAAGTTCCTGCGCCGGTTTACTCATCGACTGATCTTCCACGTCCGGTTCGTCGACCGTCGCGTAGACGAGGAACTTCGGATTGTCGATCGGAACCGCGCCGATAAAGGAAACCACATACTTTCCGGTGCCGCGCGGAAGCTTCTCCGCCGCGCCGGTCTTTCCGCCCATGATATAGCCGTCCGTCGGCGCGTAGGTCGCCGTTCCGTAGGTCGTGACATATCGCAGGCATTCCTGCATATACTCGCTCGTATCTTTCGAAATCGTCCGCCGCACGAGCACCGGATCGATCTTTTTCAGCACATTGCCTTCGCTGTCCACAATCTCCTTCACGATATGCGGCTGATAATAATAACCGCCGTTCACGAGCGAGGCGTATGCAGACGCGAACTGGATCATCGTCACATTGAAGCCCTGACCGAAGGAGCAGGTGGAGATCTCAATATCGCCAAGGCCGTCCTCATAATAAATCAGGCCGCTCGTATCGGCTTCACCCGGAAGGTCGATTCCCGTTTTTTGCCCGAGGTTGAAGATTTCCTGATAGCGGCTGAAGGTCTTCGCGCCGATCGCCTGACCGATTTTCACATAACAGACGTTGCAGGAACGCCCCAGCGCCTCCATCGGCGTCAGCACACCGCAGGTGTCCTCCATATGGCAGTGGATCGTGTACCGTCCGACACCGACTTCTCCCGTCCAGTCTTCAAAGGTGCTGTCCCGGTTAATCACGCCTTCCTCAATTCCGGTCGCAAGCGTCAGGGACTTGGCCGTCGACCCAGGCTCATAAGCTCCGCTGATGCAGTAGTTGATCTGTACCTGCTGGATCAGCGCCTGAATCTGCTCCTCGTGGCTCATGGCCTCGAGCTTGTCCATATTTCCCTTGAAAGCTTCCTTCAGAAGGAAAATCTGAGTCGGATCCGCAAGCTCCTCTTCCGTAAACAGGGACAGGATCGATTCCGTCGGGTTATTCAGGTCAAAACGCGTATTGCTTTCCATCGCGAGGATCTCGCCGTTATTCGGATCCATCACCAGCACATTCGCGCGCTCCGCGCCGGTTTCCTCCATGAAGTGATCGATGGCGTCCCGGCACACCGCAGCCACATTCGCATCGAGACTCGTGACGATGCTCGCGCCGTCAACCGCGGGAACCACCTCGGTTTCCACATTGCCTTCGTCATTGATGTAGGTATATCTTCTGCCGTCGGTTCCGTGAAGCTCATCCTCATAGGAAACCTCCAGCCCCAGAATTCCGTTTTCCGTATCCCTCGTCGTGTATCCGATGACCTTGGAGAGCAGCGAGCCGAGCGGATATTCCCTGCGGTACTCTTCTTCAAACCAGACCCCCGCGATCCGCGCCCGGATCCGGTCATCCTCATGAGTCGCGTTCCACGCCGCCTTTTCCTTCTGGAAATCAGCAACGAGCTCATTGTAATAGTCGACCTGATTCTGGGAAAGAATCGTATCGGCCATTTTCTCGCTGCCGTCTTCCTGCGTCACGCGGGTACGGAAGCGCACATAGGTCGTGGTCGTCTCCGGATCGTCTCCGAAGGCCTGCTCAAGCTCGATCTCGGAAAGCGAGAACGCCTTGGCGGCAAGCTCCACCGTTTTGTCAAGCGAGCCCGGATAGTTCTTTTCGGTCGCATAGAGGACTTTCGGGTCCAGAATCAGCCGATAGACCTTGTAGGTCGAGGCCAGCACCGTGCCGTTCGCGCCGTAGATGTTGCCCGGCTGCGACGGAATGGCCGTGGAGGTTCCGGTCGCCTGCGCGAGCGCCTTGTGCTCGTATTCGTTTCCGTTTTTCACCGTCAGGCGGACCGCCCACCCGATACAAAAAATAAGCAAAAGACCGATCACCAGAAAGAGGATGGCCAGTCTTTTGCCCGCATGGATCTTCACTTTTCTGTTCGTCTTTTTCGAACTCATCTCGGAATATCTCCGTATTTATGCACAAATTCGACGGAAGGCTGATCGTAATGGACGACCTGCTGCTTCATCGGAATGGTCATGCCGTATTCTTCGGTCGCGACCGTGTAGACCTTTTCATAATCGATGCTGCTGTTCTTCAGGTTCTGCAGGATCACATTCTCGTGATGGACGGTCTGAATCTCAAGCTCCAGCCTTTCGATGGCGTTCTTCGAGCTTTCCTGCGTGGAAAGCTGTACGATGAAGAAGCCTGCCGCTGCCACAAGAACCGCCGCCGCCGCAAGGACCGCCAGCACCTGAAGGGCGGAAAACTCTTTTGCCGCACGGCGTTTTTCCTGAACCCGGGCTTCAATGGCAGTGCGTGCCTGAAGTACCTGTTCTCTTTTCTCTTTTCGCAGCTCTTTCTCCGGGACCGCGGGCAGCTTCGGCGCCGCCGTTCCCGTCTGATATGCTGTTCTTCTGTACTGGTTTACTTCTGCCGCTGCCATGCTCTTAGCTCTTTTCTCTCTTTATTATTTTCCGCGTTCAAACACCCGAAGCTTTGCCGAATGCGCGCGCGGATTATCCTGAAGTTCTTCTTCAGACGCTGTCACGGGTTTCTTCGTAACAACGGTTCCCCTGCTTTTTCTTCCGCAGACGCAGACCGGAAAGTCCGGCGGGCAGATGCAGGGGTTTTCTGCCGTCCTGAAGGTCTGTTTGACGATTCTGTCTTCCAGCGAGTGGAAGGTGATGACGGCGATGCGTCCGCCGGGGGCGAGCGCATCGACCATATCGCTCAGGGAATCCTGAAGAATCTGAAGCTCACGGTTCAGCTCGATCCGGAGCGCCTGAAATGTTCTCTTGGCGGGATGCCCGCCTTTTTCCCTTATCTTCGCGGGAATTGCCTGCTTGATGCATTCCACCAGCTGGTCAGTGGTGACGACAGGCTCCTGTTCCCGAGCTCGTACAATGTGTTTGGCGATATTCTTCGCGAAAGGATCTTCCCCGTAGTCCCGGATCACCCGGTACAGTTCCGACTCCGTATAATGATTGACGATATCCGCCGCCGTCATCTCGGTCCGGTCGTCCATCCGCATGTCGAGCGGAGCGTTCTCCCGGTAGGAAAAGCCGCGGGCCGCATCGTCGAACTGGTAGGAGGAAACGCCGAGGTCAAGCAGAATTCCGTCGACCTTTTCAATCCCCTCCGCGTCCAGCACGCTTCGGAAATGCTCGTAATTCTCCCGGACAATCGTGACTCGATCTCCGAAGACGGCGAGCTTTTTCGTCGCAGCCTCAATCGCGTCCCTGTCCTGATCGATTCCGATCAGCCTGCCCTTTTCGCCGAGCCGCTTCAGAATCTCAGAGGAGTGTCCGCCGCCGCCGAGCGTACCGTCGAGGTAAACGCCGTCCGGCCGGATATTCAGATAATCAATCGTCTCGTGAAGGAGAACGGATTTATGCGAGAACTCCATATCTTACAGCTGCAGATCCGACAGATCGTCAACAATGTCATTGACGTCGATATCGTTGTTATAAGCGTTCCAGGCTTCCTGATCCCAGATTTCAACGTGATCATTCACGCCGATCAGCACGCAGTCCCTCGTCAGACCGGCATACTCTCTCAGATTCCCGGGGATCAGGATCCGTCCCTGCTTGTCCACTTCAATCGTCTGGCTGTTTCCGAAGTAGAACCGGCGCAGCCGTCTCGCGGGTTCGCTGGAAATTTTGGGCAGCGTCTCAATCTTCCCGATAAAGTTCTCCCACCCGCTATTCGGATAAATCGCGAGGCAGTGGTCCAGGCTCTTCGTAATCACAAAGCTGTCGCCTAAAGATTCGCGCAGTTTGGCGGGGACGATCAGTCGTCCCTTCGCGTCGAGCGAATGACTGTAGGTACCGAGCAGCATGTCCTTCCTCCTCACGATCCTTTCCGGCGGATGTGCCACTTTCAGACACTTTCCCCCACTTTTCCCCATCGGGTGCTTATATCATAACGGAAACCGGACGTAAATGCAAGTGTTTTTTTGTTATTTTTTATGGAAAAATGACGATGTGGCGGGAAGTGGGGGAAGAATTCAAAAAATAGCGCACAGAAAAACGGCAGGAGAATTTTTTCTCCTGCCGTCAGGCCAAAATATGAACTGAAGAGCTCAATAATGTTCCAATATTTTCTTCAGCGCTTCGCCTCTTCCTTCGAAAAAGTCCAGAATGGACCGATTCACTCCCTCTTTCGGTCCGGGGCCGTTCTTCATCACGTTCTCCTCTGTTTCAGCAGACTCAAAAAACGAACCGAACCAAATCCATATGCAAAAGTCAGTATAGCCGGAACTCCTGCCGTATAGAAAATCTGTACCACCCGGATGATCCCATCAGAAAACAGGAAAGAAGAAAACCAGCAGATAGAAAAAGCATATACCGCCGCAAGCGCAAAGAAAAACAGAATCAGGAAGCAGTGAATGACAGGGGTGTCTGAACCGTTCTTCTTCCCTCGCTTCGTAAATGCATGAACCACACTCCAGATTAACGCAGCTATGGCTGTAACCAGCAATACTACGTTAAGGGCCCTGTAAATCACAAACAGCACATTCGAGACTGCTTTTGCCGCGCTTCTCCATCCCGCGTTTCGATTATAGTCCAGCAGTGCGGGCGTTCTGGAAATTTTGGCTGCAGCCTCGATATTCGGAATGTAAATTTCATCAAAAGTGCGATACTGTACGCCCGCTCCGTACTCCATGAGGGCCACCGATTCCAGTAAAGCGTCTCCGGTAAAGCCAGCGACCCGCCATATATCTTCCCATGTTTTTCCGCCGCCGGACGGCAGCAGTTGTATCCGATCCGCTTTTTTCAGAATTCCTTTTTCAAAAGCTGCGTCAATTTCCCGATTTACCTGAGAGAAGAAATCGGATATCTCTTTTTCGTTCCATTCATGATTCCAGGCACAGTCCGCCGCGTAACGCATTGCCCATGAAATCCAATCACCGCGGATTCCGTTCTTTTTCAGATCTCCGTCGCTCCATGGATTTTTCAATAAGGCCTCATAGATTTCCGGCCGGCTTTTCAGGGTCTCAGAAGCCTCAAATACCTGGTCAATGGCATCTGCAGGCGCCCAGATCTCATCGGTCCGTTCCTCGGAATCCGTACTGTAGAAATGCTGTACAAATCTTCCCAGTTCTCCGTCGGTCCGCGTATTGGTTTCCGAAACCCCGAAGAAGTGGTGATTTACTTTTTTATACCCCGCCGTCCCCAGAAGAAACACGAGCAGGGGAATCGATACCATAATCAATACCGCATACAGGGTTTTCTGATCGGCTTTTTTATGCTTCAGAAAACTTACTGCAGCGTTTATGAGTACGACGGCATCGGCAAAAAGAAGAACCGCGAGATACCAGATCCCATCCTCTTTGATGTAAAAAGTAAAAGTAAAAATGAAGCCGAAGAATGCAGCTGCCGCAATATGACCGGCTATGCCTGCTTCTTTTTTAAACGGCCGCGCCATCAGGATCAGCAGCATTCCGAAAACCAGCAGCGTGCAGGGCGCTATCAGCGCGTTCCGATAGAGCCGAAGGCCCGCTTCCTGTTCATATCCGATAGGAAGAAAAAGCGTGTAAATAAAAAGGAAAATGAGAAGCGGACGGTTGGATACGAAATACGAAAGCATTTTTTTAACCGCCGCTGCCGCTGCAACCCATAAAAGCGATGTGAAAAAAGCGTAGGGAAGATGCGAAACATAAACGACATCCAGGAAAATCGGGAAACCCATATATTTCGCCAGGGAGAAAAGGTCAGGCTCAAGAAAATGATGTCTTAACGATGCATAATTCATCATCAGGACATCATCACAGCCTTCCGTCGCCGGAAACCACACCCCTGCAGCCACTCCAAACAAAACTCTCAGGAATGAAAAAGCGATCAATATCCAGTTGTCCCTCAGGAACTTCAAAATACCTGCGCTGATTTTATTCATCTTCCGCCTTCTTCCTCAGCATCTGCAGCCTGAATTCAAAGTCTTGTCTCTCGTTTTGTCGAAGCGTCGACAGCACGATTCCGCTGAAAAAGGAAATCAGCGCGGCGATCCCTACGAAGCCGCATACAATCAGCGTCGGAAAACGTTCTACAAGACCGGTTTTAAAAAAGTCGATAAAGACCGGGACCACAAATCCAACAGACAGCATGGCCAGGACTGCCGCGATCAATCCGAAGAAGCCGAAAGGATGATAGTTTTTATACAGTCTGAGTATCGTCAGAAGAACCTTCATTCCATCGGAATAGGTGTTCAGCTTGGACTCCGACCCCGCCTGCCTGTCACGGTACTCAACCACCACATTCTCCACCTGCATGTTTTTGTCAATGGCGTGAATGCTCATCTCGGTCTCAATCTCAAAGCCGTGGCTCAGCACCGGAAAGCTCTTCGCAAAGCGGTAGCTGAACGCCCGATATCCCGTCATGATATCCCGGATTTCAGAATGAAACAGATGATTGATCAGAAACCGTACAAGTGAATTGCCCAAATTGTGAAAACGACGCTTGTTTTCTGTAAAATATGTGGATGACAGGCGGTCTCCGACCACCATATCCGCGTTGTGGTTCAAAACGAGCTCCGTCATCTTTCCGGCATACTCAGCAGGATATGTGTCATCTCCATCGGTCATCAGATAGCAGTCCGCATCGATTTCATAAAACATACGGCGAATAACATTGCCCTTGCCCTGCAGGTATTCTTTCCGGACAACCGCACCGGCTTCCTTCGCGATTTCCGCCGTACGATCCGTCGAATTATTGTCGTACACATAAATTGTGGCGTCCGGGAGCGCAGTTTTAAAGTCTTCCACAACTTTCCTTATGCTCTTTTCCTCATTATAGCAAGGTATCAAAACAGCTATGCGGCACATGATTCTTCCCTTTTTATAATTCTGATTTTATAAACTTCATTATGCTTTCTGCAAAAACTTCGCCCGGTTTTCAGTGATATGCAGTCACATGAACAATTTCGACATTACTGGTAAATCCTCAGGTTCATGTGATAACGCAGCTTCTTTCCGTCTGAGAGTGCGTTCTCATAATCCCCCTGATCGAAAGCCAGCAGGCAGAATGTGGAGTCTTCCTCCGCATCTTTCATCTCGAAATTCACGTAGTAGGTGTCTCCGGATACCAGGCCTAAATCACCCGGTTTCAGCCTCACCAGCTGTCCTTCAAAATAATCTCCGACGTCAACTTCGCTCTCATATAAAACACGGTTTTCCCGATCGGATACGGAAACCGTCATCACGGGAGCGTCATAAGCCTTTCCTCTGGAAACCGGGAAGACCAGGCTGATAATCCCGCTCCCCTTTGCTTCAAATGGCTGACTGACGCATTCCTGCTGTTCCATATTCACAAATATTCCGCGGCGGTCTTCCTCATATATCGGGGCATCCGTGCGTATTGACTTTCCGATAATCAGAACGGAAGGAATGATCAGGAACAGCATGGGCAGCACCAGCCGCGCACGCATCCACCAGATTTCCCGATCCACCGCAAGGTCAGTGCTTTCAGGCATAAATTTCGGATGGCAGAAGACCGCTTTTGCCGCCATAATCGCCGTCATGAAAGACAGCTGCATGGACATATCAATCTGCCTGTAGTAATCGGTCAGGCTGTAAGCATACGAAACCCTTTTGTCCGGCAGGATAAACTTGAATATTCCATTGTTTATCATCGCCTCATCATGGGCGCCTTCAAACTGACAGGTACAGAACATCACAAACAGCAGGCCGAAGAGCAGATCCAGCGCAAGATAGGCAGCTGTTCTTCTGTGCATAAACGCCGCAAATGTCGAAAACGCGAACAGCGGCATCAGCCAGTGCGAATGCCACTTGGAGAGGCAGAAGAACGCACTGAGAGAAGCAATGATGAAAAAGACCGCATAGCAGCTCTCTTCCGTCTTCTCTTCCGCGTTCGTAAAGTAGGCCCATCCGAGAATCAGTGCAAAAGCAACGACCAGGATGTAAATGACAAACTTCAGATTTCCGCCGAAATTGAAGCCGGTATACAGGAAGGCGTTTTCGATATATCCGGTGGGTTTATCTCCGCTCTGTCCGATTCCGAAAACATACCCGGTAAAGGCCTCGGAATGCATATAGATCAGGTATTCGATTACATACGGGATCGTAATCAGAAGGCAGCACACCAGTATTTTCCATATTTTTTTCTCCCGGAGCATCAGAAGCGGAAGAAAAACAAACAGGGCGGTGTATTTGAAGGTCAGTGCCAGCGCAAAACAAAGGAGAAAAGCGAAATTCCTTTTTTTGAGCCAGTAATAAAATCCCAGCAGTATCAGAGCGGTAAAAAAGCTTTCATATTGCCCGATAACAAACTGTCCGTAAAGGAGCACCGGGCAGGACAGATAGGCATAGACGGCAATTAAAGCTTTTCTCGAACTCATACCGAGTTCTTTGGAAATATGAAATACAATGACGGATGATCCTGTAAATACGAGGCACGGAAGGAGTTTTGCCCACATAATCGGCAGTACGCCAAGCTGCATGGTGGCCTGCGGTACTACTCCGAACAGTTTCATCGGGATATTCCAGAGCGCGAACAGGATATAGACGGTCGGCATATAAGACGCATGAATGCCGACGGTTCCGTCAGAATCAATTGCGTGCTCAGCCAGATAGTCATAAAAGTCAAAAAAATGGCCGTCAAGATACCCGTAAGAACAGGCGGCCGTATGAAAGAGGTCGCTCATCGCATAGGCCAGAAAGCAGAAAAGCATTAAGACAAATAAAATGCACCAATCGTACCATTTTACAACTGATGCGGGGGAAAGCACGCCTGTTTTGATATCTTCAAAAACGTTCCTGATGCTTTTCTTTTTTCCTGCCTGCATATTTATCTCTCCTTCTCTATCGGCATTGATCATTTACAATCCCTCCAGTCCTTCTTACAGGCATTTTTTACAAATTTTTACCTCTCAGAATCAGTATCACCATACCATAAAGCCTTATTTTTGTCAACCAAGCGCGAATATGCCTGCCCGTCTCATCGGGAAGTACCTTATATTTCACTCTCATTAATGCCGAAACCCAGGATTTCAAAGCGATTTCAATGTGAAATCCTATTGATTCTTAAAAAAAATAATGATATAATTCCTATTTGCTCAGATTTCTTTCAGGATAATCTATACTGAGCGCGTAATTGGAGAAAGAGAATGAAATTAGGTATCGTTGGCCTGCCGAACGTCGGCAAAAGCACACTGTTTAATTCGCTCACAAAAGCCCGGGCGGACGCCCAGAACTATCCTTTCTGCACGATCGATCCCAATATCGGAGTTGTGGCCGTCCCGGATGATCGGCTCGATAAGCTTGCTGCCCTTTATAACTCCGCCAAAATCACACCGGCTGTAATTGAATTCGTTGATATTGCAGGACTTGTCAAAGGCGCCAGCAAGGGGGAAGGGCTTGGCAACCAGTTTCTTGCAAATATCCGTGAAGTCGATGCGATCGTACATGTTGTACGCTGTTTTGAAGATACAAACGTTGTTCATGTGGATGGATCGGTCGATCCGAAGCGGGATATCGAAACGATTACCTTCGAGCTTATTTTCGCAGATCTTGAGGTTCTGGAACGCCGATTGGCCAGGACGAAAAAAACTGCTGCCGCTGATAAAGGCGCTGCCTCGGAAGCGGCGATTCTTTCAGCGCTGAAGGAACATCTCGAAAGCGGGAAATGTGTAAAAGCCTTTGAGCCTTCGTCTGATGAAGAGGCCGAATTTATCCATTCTCTGAATCTTTTGACCGATAAACCGGTGATTTTTGCGGCAAACGTATCCGAAGAGGATCTTGCGGATGACGGAGCTTCCAATCCCTATGTCCGGGAAGTACGGGACTATGCGGCGCAGGACGGATCGGAAGTCTTTGTTGTGTCGGCAAAAATTGAAGAAGAAATTTCGGAACTTGACGATGAGGAGAAGCAATTATTCCTCGAGGATCTCGGAGTCAGTGAATCCGGACTGGATAAACTGATTCGTGCCAGTTATACACTCCTCGGGCTGATGAGTTTTCTGACTGCAGGTGAAAAAGAAACCCGTGCCTGGACGATTGCGCGTGGCACGAAAGCGCCTCAGGCCGCCGGCAAAATCCATTCGGATTTCGAACGCGGATTCATCAAAGCGGAGGTCGTGAATTATAAAGATCTTCTTGCCTGCGGCTCCACTGCTGCAGCAAGGGAAAAAGGTCTCGTACGCATGGAAGGCAAAGACTATGTCATGCAGGACGGAGATGTCGTTGTGTTCCGCTTTAATGTTTAAAATGTGACATGGTCTTTTACAATTGTTACAAAAGTTTAAACAATAATAGATATTGTATTTTGGAATGTATTCTGGTACAATAGATTGATGTGTTTTGAAAGGCTTTTATCAGAATGTTGAATCAGTTTATAGACAATCCTGATGATGATATCACAGTGACGCTGAATTTGGAAGATGGTGATCTTGACTGCAGCGTAGTAACGGTCTTTACGGCAGAGGGGAAAGACTACATTGCTCTTCTTCCTCAGACTGGTCCGGATGCCGAGACGGGAAGCGTTTACCTTTATCGTTATCATGTAAACGAATCAGGCGAACCGGATATCGAGTATATTGACAGCGATGAGGAATACGAAATTGCTTCCGATGCCTTCGATGAGTATCTGGACAGCGCTGAGTTTGACGAACTCATAACAGAAGATGATCCGGACTAACAGGATTTAAAAGGTGAATTATATATAATTCAAGAGGGGTAGTAATGAGAAAAACATTTATAGTTGCCGCAGCTGCTGCACTAACGATTTCAGTCGGTGGTTTATTTGCTTCTACTGCTTTCGGTGCGGAGGATGCTGGCTCTGAAAAGCTGAATGTCAAAGAAGGAACCGTCGTAAACAATGTGTCGATCTATGGTGAATCCCTGAGCGGTATGCTGCCCGAAGACGCTAAGGATTTTGTCTGCAGTCCGATGGAACGGCTTGCAGACGGAAAGATCCGCATTCGTTCAAAAGAACGCGCTGATCATATCTACGACATATCCACGGAATCTCTGGGGATCAGCTGGAACAAAGAAAATGTTGTGGATACAATTGATGCCGCAGTTCTGTCCGGCAAACTTCTTGACCGTTATAAAATGGCCAAAGATTATCAGGCTTCTCCGGTCGCAGTTGATACGGGTCTGAAAATTGACGAAGACTCGATGATCAATTACTTTTCCGAGACGCTCAAAGAGTGGAACTGCGAGCCGGCCAATGCTGATTTCACAGCCCGCGTCGGAACTGTAACGGAATTCTCTCAGCTCGGAGATTCCCGCGAAGTCATCGTTACTCCGGGAAGCAACGGCTACACGTACGATTTCAGCGGCTGTGTGAAGGAATTTGCCGAAAAAGCCCGCCAGGGAGAGATTGAGGACACCGATACTTTCGTTCTGATGCCGGACGAAAACCCCGTAGAGCCTGAAATCACTACGGAAAAGGCTGAAAGCATGTCCGTAATCGGATGTTTTTCTACCCTCTATCCCACCGCGAACAGCGAACGCCTCCGCAACAGGGAAAACAATCTGGTTGTAGGCGTTACAAAGATGGACGGCCACGTATATCAGCCCGGTGAAACCATCTCGCTTCTCTCACTTTTCGGACCTCCGACGGTCGAAAACGGATACCTCCTTGCAGGAACCTATTCATCGACCGGCTCGAAGGATGAGCTTGGCGGCGGACTGTGCCAGGTTGCTACAACCACCTATAATGCGGTTCTCGAAGCGGAACTTGAGGTTGTTTACAGAAACCACCATTCTTATCTGATCAACTATGTCACGCCGAGCAAGGACGCAATGGTACATCCTCAGACCAATCAGGATTTCCAGTTCCGCAACAGCAGCTCGGATATCATCAAAATCGAAGGCGCAGTCGATAAGGCTAACCGCAGAATCTATATCTGGATCATCGGCCATGAAGACGACCCGCCGGAACATTCGGTTGCATATGAAACCGCCATTCTCGGATGGACCGAGCCGACGATTAACAAGGCTGTAAATCCCTCTCTTCGTATCGGATGGAGTGCGACAAAATCGCTTCCCGGTGAAGACGCATTTGTGGGATGCACTTCGCAGCTGTATAAGATCACTTACGAAAACGGAGAAGAGGTCCGCCGCGAGATTATGCCCGGTACAGGTACGGATATATACAAACCGATGAACGCTACCATATCCATGGCGGCAGACGTCATCATGAGTGCTCATGTTGACGGGAACAATATGGACGACCACTACACGCGTATAGATGTTACATTCCTGAACGGTGTCAGCATTTCTGACAACCCCGGTTACTGGTCTCCTGAAAAACGCGCTTCTTTCAATGCAGATATGAGCGCTCGGATGGCTGCCATGAATCTGGTTTGGCCTGATCAGGGTTCGAGTTTTTCATTTGATGGGGATGTGAAAAAGGAGGATGAAATGGCTCCGTCTGAGTCCGAATCCACAGAAGATGACAGCGATTCTTCATCCACTCCTGATGCATCGGCTTCCGATACTCCGGCTGATACATCAGCTGAAGCCCCCGCTGAAACTCCCGCCGAGACTCCTGCTGAAACCCCCGCAGAGACTCCGGCTGAGACTCCGGCCCCTGAAGCTCCCGCTGACACAGCAGCGGAAACTCCCGCAGCAGAATAATCCTTAAATACCAACAAAGAGGGACAGGGCAGACCGATCAAAATGATCGCTCTGCCCTGTCCCCGTTTTTCCTTTCATTTCTCTTACCAGGGAATCTCTCTTCCCTTCGCATCCCTGAGAAGGAGGTTCCTCTCGTCTTCTCTCGACTTGTCCGCGTCGTTGTCAATATAACGGTCTCTCGTGAAATACACAAATGCCGCGTCTGCCGCCTTCTCGGGCGATACTTCTCCTGTTAAGGGATCAAAGAGCCGGAAGGTAAAGCCCCGTTCGATCAGGGCGTTTTTCGTGATCGTCAGGATCTGGTGCAGCGCCGCCTTCGCCATGTGATGCGCATATCCGCTCTCTTCCGCCGACCAGTTGATCGAGGATTTCCCGGAGCTTAAGAAGCAGGCACGCTTCTTTCCGACCATGTAGTAGAAGCAGCGGTCGAGGGCATCGATCGGCCCGCAGACATTCTTCTCATAGGCCTCGATGCCGGCTTCCTTCGAAAGCCCCTCTCCGACCTTTCTGTCGTCGTCCGCCGGAACATAATCGGTCGTATCGATAAAATACTCGATATTGATGCCCGTCTCCGTCACGATTTCAAATCCGTTCTTTTCGAAGCGCTTTGCAAGCGCCTTTGCAAAATCACTCTCAAGAGAAGTAAAATACACCTTATTCATCCTGCAGTCCTCCTCTTTTTCTCAGAATGACAGTTCACGGCCGAGGTAATCGACCAGCACGAGACGGTCTTCGTCCATCCGGTCCTCCAGCATCTGCCGGACCGCTTCCTTCGCGGAATCCGCCGGATCGACAATCGCGCTTTCCGCGAGCGAGCCGTCCGGGAACTGATGCTTCATCCAGCCGGGCTGGTAGAGACGGAAGGTAAAGCCCTCGGGGCGCAGCGTATTGTACATCATGCGGACGCCCAGATTCAGCGCCGTTTTCGTCATCCCGTAACGCATCCCGCCGTTTCTCCGCTGAAGGCGGACCGAGGATATTTCGCTCGATGTGAAGAAGAGCCGCTTCATTTCGCCCTTCCGAAGCAGCGGCAGCAGCGTGTCCACAAGAAGCGGCGCCGCATAGGAATTCGTCATGAAGAACCGGACGAGAAGCGGAAGGTCCAGCCCCCGGTTCCCGTCGATGATATCCGACGGCTTTTCCGTACGCACGCTCATAATCGCGGCGTTGCTCACCAGAAGATCCAGTTTTCCGGAAATCCGTTCGATTTCCTCCGCGGCGGCCTTCATGTGCTCCGGATTCTGCACATCAAGCTCCACCAGATGCAGATTCGGTTCCTCCTTCTGAAGCTCCTCAAGAAGCGTGTAATCGCTCATGAATTTTCCGGCGAATACACAGAAATCATTTTTCAGAAGCTCCTTTACGACGGCGAAGCCGAGACCTCTGTCCGCGCCCGTCACGAGCGCTGTCTTCATCCCACTCATCATCTTCTCCTTTCAGCAGATCTTTTCTGTATGCCACACGTTCTCCGGCTCTCTGGTTCATCACCTTCGGGTCCGGTTTAAAATACATCAGATACGACATGTTCGGATTATAGTAGGGATCGGTAAAGCCCTTCAGGACCTTCCATTTATTGCTGAGGCGCGAGACCTCTCCGCTGAACCTCAGGAACTTTTCCGGCGTATTCTCGGAGCCTCTCGACTTGGATTCATAGTGATGCATGACCGCGTCCGCGTCGTAGACGATCAGATGCCCCTTTTCCCGGATTTTCAGGCAGAAATCGACGTCGTTGAAGGCGACTTCAAAACTCTCGTCCAGCCCGCCGACCTCTTCATACACGCTCCGCTTCACCATGAGGCAGGCAGCCGTCACGCAGGAAACGTCCTGGGTCGTGATCGAGCGGCACATGTAGCAGGGCTTGGAAGCCTTGTAGCCCTTGAACATGTGGTCCGCCAATCCCCCGGCCCCGACGAGCACGCCGGCGTGCTGCACGGTATTGTCCGCGTACAGAAGGCGTGCGCCGACCGCGCCGACCTCCGGCCGCTCCAGGAAAGCCGCCATGTTTTCAAACAGGTCCTCGGAAACCGCTTCGGTGTCGTTATTGAGAAGAAGGATCAGCTCCCCGTGCGATGCGCGGAAGCCGAAATTGTTGATCCTGGAGTAATTGAATTTATCCTTGTAGTACAGGATGACGATATCCGGATAACGCTTTTTCAGTTCTTCGTAATAGGCGAAAGTTTCCGGCTCGGTGCTGTTGTTTTCGATGACGATAATCTCAAGGTTCCGGTAGGTGCAGCGCTTCTTCAGCGATTCAATGCAGATGTCGAGGTCGTCGGTGTGGTCCTTGTTCGGGATGATGACGGAAATCAGCGGCTCCCGCGTCATTGTATACTTCGACTTGTACCAGCCGGCAATCGGCGAGCACGCAGCCTTCGCGTGAATTCCGCGGCGGACATAGGCTTCATTGATCGCTCTCTCGCCCGCGTCTCCGGCATAATCCTTCGTTCCGGCGTTCTTCGCCGTCGAGGTTGCTGCGGTCCGCCAGTGATAAAGCACCCGCGGGATGTGTTCGATCCGCTCCGTCTTCTCCAGCGCGCGGAGCAGGAAGTCATAGTCCTGTGCTCCGTCAAAGCCGCTCCTCATCCCGCCAAGCTCCCGCATGAGACTCGCGCGGACCATCAGGAAGTGACAGATGTAGTTATTGTTATATAGCATGTCCGGATTGTAGTCCGGTTTGAAATTCGGATAGTAGTAATAGTCGGTTGCGTCACGCATCTTGTCTTCGTCGCAGTACAGGAGATCCGTGTCCGGGCGGTTGTTGAGAAGGCTCACATACTCATAAAGCGCATCCGGCTCGAGCGTGTCGTCATGATCGAGAAGCCCGATGAATTCCCCGGAGGCCATTGAAAACGCCTCGTTCGTATTCGCAGAAATTCCCTTGTTTTCCGGAAGATCCCGGACCTGAATTCTCGCGTCCGACGCGGCATATTCCTTCAGGATTCTGCCGACCTCGGCATCCCTGGGGTCTGCGTTTACGATGCAGAGCTCCCAGTTCGAATACGACTGCAGCAGGACGGAATTCAGCATTTCCTTCAGATAGCGCGGCTTTGTGCGGTATACCGGCACGAGAATGCTGATCCGGGGCTCGGCGGGAAGACAGGCCGAGCGCTGCACCGAAAGCTCCTCCGGCGTCACGCGCACATGATGAAACCACTCGGTGTAGGCATGGTAATCTCGCCTCAAATAGTGGCCGAGCTTTTCGCGAAGCTCCGTGATGCGCTGCCGCATTTCCCGATACTTCTTTATGAGCGGGATCAGGGGAACAGAAATGCCGACTTCGGCCGAATCTTCCGACTCACCATCTTTTTCCGTGATCCGGATCACATATTTTTTTCCCGAAGCGTCCGGAATTTCGAGGAAATATCCGAAATCGTAGTCCGACGGGTCATTAAAATACGCGTAGCCGACGTCCGGCCGCTTCCCGAAGGTGATGCGGAAGGGAATCTCCTGCCCTCCTGAAAGTACGTGAAACTCCACCCGGCTCTTCTTCGAATTCCCGTAGTGCCAGCCGGTCACATTCAGCTGATTATTCTTTTTAAAACAATCGTCAATAAACAGATACATGTTCGTTCCTACAGAAAATACGGATTCCGGGATAACAGCCGGTTCAGTTTCGCTGGCAGCCGGTGGTAGTGTTCGCCGAAGTAGTCGCCGAGCTCCGCGGAGGCGATCAGAAACGAAAGCCGAAGCTTCCGGATTCCCGCCCGATGCGTCTTCATATATTCCTTCGCCTTTTCCCTGCATTCTCCGTAGCCGGATCTTAAGCGGGGCATCAGGCGTACGGTTCCGGCGCCGAAGTAGGGATAATGCAGCTTCACGCCGGCAGCGACCGAAAAGGCTTCGCTGAAAGCGACCGCGGCATTAAAGGAAGGCGCGTAAGACGAGGAGACGCGCTCCTCCCGCACGATTTTCTTTCCGTCATACAGAAGACGGGCATTCAGCATGAATTCGGGGTGCGTGATTCCCTCCGGCTCAAGGAAAACCTCCCTCACATCCGCCGTACGGTACATGCAGGACCAGGCGCGGTGCAGGAACACGACAGGCCCGTATTTATAGATATCCTTCGCGGAATAAATCGTCTCGTAAGAAAGCCAGGTCCTGTCGAGCACAAAAGGAGCACAGAGCTCCTTTTCATTCGAGAAAACCGTCGTATAAACCGCGCTGACTGAAGGGTCTTCAAAGTCCGATAAAAGCGTCTCCGCAAAACCGGCGCTTCCCGGGCAGGCGCCTTCCTTCAGAACCATGAGAAGCTCCGTTTTCGCCTCCCGGAAGGCGGCTGAAAGAAGCACGCCCTCTCCGCTCCCCTCCGTATTTACAACGCAGAGCGCTGAGGCGCCGGCAGAGCCCGAAAAAAGCCCCTTTTCCCGCCCCGGCGGACACACCGCGATAATTCTTGCAGGCCGTATCGTCTGCTCTTCCAGGGCCTTTATCAGCGTTTCTATGCGGTTCCCTTTTTCCTGAAGCAGAATCGCCGCTTCATACGCTTTTTGCATACTACCTCCGCAGCCGTTTTCTTCTTGTCCGGCTGTATCTATATACAGACAGCATTCCGTCCGGATCTTCGCCCGGAATTCGTGCTCTATTCTTTACAAATCAGCTGAATTATTGTATCATAGAGAATATTAAAAGTCAAACCGGGATCACGCTCCCGTGACCCGGAAATTCAATGTGATCTACAGATGAGGTGAAGCCATGGAAAAGTATGTGATCCTGTATAATTCACTGTCCGGCAACGGCAAAGGGCTGAAGACCGCCGAAGAGCTGAAAGCGAAACTCTCCGGCGCCGTCCGCTTCGAGGACATCACAAAAATCAGCGACTATAACGCCTATTTCAAGGAGACTCCGGCGGACGAAACCATTATCATCTGCGGCGGAGACGGCACGCTGAATCATTTTATCAACGCCTGTGATACCGACGCGCTGGAGCGTGAAATTCAGTACTACCCCGCCGGCACGGGAAACGATTTCCTGAACGATGTCCGGGAAGAGGCCGGAGATCCGCCCTTCGTCCTGAATCCCTATCTGAAGAATCTTCCGATCGCCACCATCAAGGGCCGCAGCTACAAGGTGCTGAACGGCGTCGGCTTCGGCATCGACGGCTACTGCTGCGAGGAAGGCGACCGGATCCGTCAGGAAAAGCCCGGCACCGACGTCAATTATACCGCCATCGCGATCAAGGGCCTGCTCTTCAAATTCAAGCCCGTGAATGCCACCGTAACGATCGACGGCCTGAAGAGCTCCTACAAAAAGGTCTGGCTCGCTCCGACCATGAAGGGACGCTTCTACGGCGGCGGCATGAACGCCACGCCCGGTCAGAGACGCCTCGATCCGGAGCACAAGCTCTCCACGCTCCTCTTCTACGGCTCCGGAAAGCTGAAAACCCTTACGATTTTCCCGGGCATCTTCAAGGGCGAGCATGTGAAGCACACCGACTGCGTAAAGGTGCAGACCGGCCACGATATTACCGTGGAATTCGACACCCCGACCGCGCTTCAGGTTGACGGCGAAACGATCCTCGGCGTCACAAGCTACCACATCGTTTCAAAGAAGTAACGCCCCATATTCAGAAGAAAGCCGGTCCGCAAAAGGATCGGCTTTCTTTTTCGTATAAAGGCGCAGGAGCCACAGGTCCCGCTTTTAATCTTTATCCAGCATTTTCGCAAACAGGAATACCAGAGCGCCCACGAGCATCAGGACGCCCGCAAACTCCGTAAAATGCAGGGTATAGAACTATCCGATGATCGTCAGCCCGCCCATCAGGAAGATTTCCGTTTTTTTATTTTTCACCGATGCAGTCATACCGTCCGATGCACGCTTCGAGCCATTCCCGGGCTTCCTCTGCGCCCTCCTCCGTCGCCGGAAAGGAGGCTTCCTCGAATCCGAAAGGCTCTTTCCCGGAGTACAGCGGCGGGACGATGTGAGAAGTCACCTTCAGCACCTTCCGGCCGTTTCCTTCCGGGTCCTCTTCTGCGGCGCACCAGACCGCATAATGCAGGGTATGCACGGTAAACAGGCCGGTCTCCCCCGTTCCGACGGAGCCGGTGTATTTCTGCTTTTCGTCCAGCCGGATCAGCCACTGGCAGGACGGAAAATAGGTAATGGAATTCACCGTATCACCTCATAAGTCCGTTTGCGTGTTTCTCCGGGCAAGGAATCCCCGGATCCGACGCTTGGAACTCATCATAACTCAATTTAATGATTTTTTCAAGTATCTGATGAACGCAGTCTGTCCCATCCTGCAAAAGCCTTCCGCAGGATCACTTTTCCTTGCGCACGGCGGACCGGTATGGTATGATGAAGCAAGCTTTTGACGAAAAGAGGGCACATCCTATGGCTTATGTCAACCTGAACACCCTGGATATTCTGGAAAAGAAATCTCCTTTAAAGGAATCCGACGGCGAATACTTCGAATGCGACGAAGAAATGGCCGTAGGCTCAGACGCCGGATTCGATCGTTATTTCGCTTCCCTCGCGCGTCTTCTTCACCTTGATCTGCTGCGGGATATTCTCCATCAGCTCCTCTCTGTGGCTGATGACTCCGACCAGCTTATTGCTTCCGGTGAGCGCGCTCAGGATTTCCATCGCGCTTTCGATGGATTTTCTGTCCAGCGAGCCGAAGCCTTCATCGATAAAGAGCGCATCCATCTGAACGCCGCCGAGATTCGATGACACCGTATCGGACAGGCCGAGCGCCAGGCTGAGAGAAGCCTTGAAGCTCTCGCCGCCGGAAAGGTTTCCGACCGGCCTCCGGTGCCCCGTATAGTGATCGAGGACCTCGAGATCCAGGAAGGTATTGCTCCTCTTTCCGAGCGAATCCTCCTGGCGGTACAATTCATACTGGCCGCCGCTCATCGGCAGAAGACGCCGGTTTGCCGCTGCGATAATTCCGTCAAAACCCGCCGCCTGAATGTACTGTTCCAGCGTAATTTTACCGTTTCCGGTCGTTCCCTTCACGAGATTATAAAGTGTCCGGCAGACAGTACTTTCCTTACGCGCTTCCTCGTATTCCTTTCTTCTGTCCAGAATGCTCTTCCGTTTTTCCCGGTTCGTCTCCAGCCTGTGCTCTCCACGGCTGTGCTTCCCGCGGATCCTTTCCGCTTCTTCCTTCAGTTTCCCGCACAGCTCCTGCAGACTGTCGATATTGACCTTTTCCTTTCCTTCCGCGGCTTTTTCCGCGTCGCCAAGAAGCCGTTCGTTGGCCGCGCGCTCCTGTCCGAATTCCGAAATGAGCTTCTCCGTCTCTTCCAGACTTTCCTCGCTGACGGCATACGCCTTCATCTCTTCCGCGGAGGAAAATTCATTCTGTTCAAGCGCAAGCTCCAGGCTCTCTTTTGAAGCGCTCTTCTCCTTTTCCAGCCGCCCGAGCCGTTCCTTTAAGAGCTTGATTTCGGCTTCTTTCGCCGCGGCGTTCTGATCCGCCGCGTTTTTATTCTCCTGCATGGTATTCAGAGCCTTCAGGATGCTGTTTCTCTTCTCCTCAGCGCTTTTCCGTTCCCGCCCGGCCGTTTCCCAGTCCGGGTACTGCAGTTCCCCGATCATCTTCAGGCCGGTCCGGGTCTTTGTGAGCTCCTGCTGCGTATTTTCCTTTTCGGAGCGCAGTTTTTCCTTTTTCTTTCCGAGCTCCTCCGTCTCGCTTCCGGACGCCTTTTCCAGCTCCGCTTCCGCCTGATGAAGCTTCTCAACCTCTTTCTCAACGGCGGAAAGCTTCTTCGCGTTCTCCTCCGCCCTTTCAGCAACCGCGCTTTCGGCCTCGTGAAGCGCCTTAATCAGTTCAGGAATGGAAAGTTCCCCCGGTTCTCTTTCCGGCAGGGCTTTTTCCAGACACTCCGTAATTTCATTCCGAAGATGCATATCAAACTCCTCGAAAGAGGTCTTTGCGCTTACCGCCTCCGTGTTCTTTTGGTTTTTCTCCTCCTGAAGCGTTGCTTCTTCCTGCTGCAAGGCCTTGAAGCCTTCCTCCGTCATGGATGGATCTTTCAGGACGGCCGGCTCCGGATGGTGCACGGAGCCGCAGACCGGGCATTTTTCGCCTTCAACGAGCTTGCCCGCCAGAATCCCCGCCCGGCTTTCTTCCAGCAGGATTTCGGCGGCTTCCCGCGCTCTGCAGGCCTCAATATACCGCTCGAGCGCCGAAAGATAATCCTGCTGTTTTTCCCGAAGCTTCTCTTTCCTGATGCCGTATTCCGGTATTTCTCCGTCTATCACGCCTCGGATTTCCTTGAAAAGAGCTTCGATTTTCTCTCCGGCGTTCCTGATTTCCTTCTCTTCGACCGGCTTTTCCTTCCGTTCGCCGATCGTCCGCTTCAGCCTGTCGATCCGCTGCTGCAGGGCTTCCTCGCTTTCCTTCAGCACCTTCTCTTCTTTTTGGATCTCCTGATCCCGCGCCTCGAGACATCCCAGCTTTCCCTGAAGTTCCTTTTTCTCCCGGTATTTCGTTTCTTCTTCCTCGATCCGGATGATCTTCTCCTTCAGCGCCTCGGCTTCCGGTTCGCGGCTCTTTGCATCGCTGAGCGCCTTTGCCGCCTGCTCCTGACGTGTGAGGGCCGCAGCGAGTTCCTCCTTTGCCTCCCGGATCTTCTCTTCCGTTTCGGAGGCTTCAGACACCTTCTGTGCCCAGATTCGATAGACGGGAAGCACGCTCCGGACCGCTTTCTTCTGCCTTGCAAGGAGTTCGTTCAGTTCCCGGATTTCCGGCTCTTTTTGGTCCAGCGCCTCCTTTTCCGCCCTGTGGCGGTCCCTTTTTTCGATCAGCTCGTTATTCGCCTTCGCAAGAATCAGCTCGGCGTTTTTCGCCTTTTCTTCCTCCAGTTTCCGGTCGAGCTGTCCCCTGATTTCTTCCTGCCGGACCGCTTCGGACCGAATCAGCCTGTCCGTCATTTCCAGGATTTCATCGAGGTTCCACATGCTTTCCGCGCCGGCAGCCTGCGCTTTCAGCTCCTCGAGCTCCTGAAGCATCTCGTCGTCCTCGTCGGCCGTGATGTCGGAAAGATGCTGCAGCATGCTGTTTCGCGCGTTCTTTTCCCGCACGGTTCCGGCATCCATGCGGTCCTTCAGCTTGTACTCGATATTTTTGTAGCCGCTTGTCAGGAAGATGGTTCGGAGGATTTCGGTTCTCTGGTCGGTCTTCGCATTCAGGAGCTCGCGGAACTCTCCCTGCGCGATCATCACAATCTGCTTGAACTGCTTATCATCGATCCGAAGAAGCTCCGCGACAGCCTGATTCACCTTCGTCGCGCCTTCGACCGGGGCCTCTCCTTCCGCGTAGAAAACCGCCTTCTCGGACTCGCTTGTCAAGCCTTCGCCGTGCTTTTTGGGGCGCTCATAGGAGGGCTGCCTCCACACATGATAATTCCGTCCCTGATGCGAAAAATAGAAGTCCACGTAGCTCTTTTCCGAATCCGCCGCGTACTCGCTTCTCAGATTCCGCGTATCCCGGTAGGAGCCGCTGGTGGTTCCGTACAGCGCGAAACAGATCGCGTCGAAAATCGTCGTCTTTCCCGCGCCGGTATCGCCGGAAATCAAAAACAGGCCTTTCTCCT